>CAYJUL010000008.1:5271-7672 GCA_964373345.1 uncultured Candidatus Saccharibacteria bacterium | reverse complement strand
GCTCCGCTCGCTATAATATCAAAGCGACAAAAAAGCCCATTCTGGAAGGAATCGCCATCGGAAATAAAATAGCTCAGGGTAAAGCCCGGGTTATTAATGATTTATCGCAAGCGCATAATTTCCGGCAGGGAGAAGTTTTAGTAACCAGAATGACCGATCCAGACTGGGTACCGATAATGCGTTCGGCCTCGGCCATTATAACAGACGAGGGCGGTAAAACCGCTCATGCCGCAATTGTAAGCAGGGAACTAGGCATACCAGCTATTGTTGGCACCAAAAACGCAACCAAGACGCTGGAAGACGGCCAAATGCTTACTATTGATTGCAGCCAAGGATTATCGGGAAGAGTCTATTCCGGGAAAGTAGCTTTTGGCAAGAGACGTTATAATCTTAAACGGATTCCCAGGCCCAAAGTCAAAATAATGATTAATGTGGGCACTCCGGATATGGCCTTCCAGGCTTCTTTTTTGCCCCAAGATGGGGTGGGCTTGGCGAGACTGGAATTTATTTTAGCCGAGAAGATTAAGGTGCATCCTTTGGCGCTGTATCATTACAAACGAATGGCAAATGGCAAGCGGCAAACGGCAAATCGTAAGATTGTTAAAAAAATTGATGAAATCACAACCGGTTATCCGGACAAGCGCAAGTATTTTATAGAAGAGCTGACCGAGGGTATCGCTCAAATCGCGGCCGCGTTTTGTCCCAAAGAAGTAATAGTGCGCCTTTCCGACTTAAAGACGAACGAGTACCGCGGCCTTGTAGGCGGTGAATTATTTGAGCCGCTGGAAGAAAATCCAATGCTGGGTTTCCGCGGGGCCTCTCGTTATATTGCCAAAAGTTTTCAACCGGCTTTTCAAATGGAATGCGAAGCAATCAGGAGAGTGCGTGAAGTTTTTGGATTAAAAAATGTATCTTTAATGGTTCCGTTTTGCAGAACCCCGGAAGAAGGCAAACAGGTATTAGTTCTAATGAATAAGGCAGGCTTGGTTAAAGGACTGGACGGTCTTAAAATTTATGTGATGTGTGAAATACCATCTAATGTCATTTTAGCCGATAAATTTCTGGACGTTTTTGACGGCATGTCCATCGGTAGCAACGACCTAACTCAATTGGTCGTAGGGATTGACCGGGACAATGCGTCAATCGCCGGCATCGCAGATGAACGCAATGAGGCCGTAAAAAAAATGGTCAGTCAGGTTATTAAAACTTGCCGCAGACGGAAAAAGTATATAGGTATTTGCGGTCAAGCCCCTTCCGACTTCCCGGAGTTCGCCGAATTTTTGGTCAAAGAAGGGATAGATAGCATTTCTCTAAACCCGGATGCCGTCATCAAGACAATAATGTATTTAACCAAAGTTCGCTGATATGAAATTTGACGTCATTACTTTTGGTTCGGGCACCCGCGACGTGTACTTAATCAGCAAAAATCTGAAAGTTATGGAAGAGAAGAAATTCTTTGGCGGCAGAGGAATTGCCGTATCTTTAGGATCCAAAATAGAGGTTGATGATATATTGTTTAGGACCGGCGGAGGGGCGACCAACACCGCCGTTGCTTTCCGTCGGCAAGGCTTTAAAACGGCATGGTGCGGAATGGCAGGAAAAGACATCGGGGGAAAAGAGATTATTGCGCAACTGAAGAAACTCGGAGTCTATACCGGATTCGTCCGGCAAACGGATAAAAAGCCGACCAATTACTCCGTTATTTTATCTTCACCTCAGGCTCCGGACAAAGACAGGACGATTTTGGTTTATAGAGGCGCCTCATCCGAATTTTCAGCTAAAGATATTTCGTGGAGCAGACTGCGCTCTAAATGGTTTTATCTGGCGCCGTTATCCGGAAAATTGGCAGAAGTTTTTACGCTCCTTACGGCGCATGCGAGAAAAAACGGCATAAGAGTTGCTTTAAATCCGGGCAGTACTCAGTTAAAAACGCCCCTGCCAAAATTATGTTCTGCCTTGGATAAAGCGGACATACTTTTTCTTAATCAGGAAGAAGCGGCGTTGCTGGCGCGTACGCGCCACATATCCGACGCCTTCCTGCTTAAGAAATTATGGACCACTTGCAAGGGAAGTATTATCGTAATAACAAAAGGGCCACTGGGAGCGGTTGCGACGGACGGAAAAAATATGTTTACCGCGCCAATTTTACCCGTTTCGGTTGTTGACAGAACGGGAGCGGGAGACGCTTTTTGTTCGGGTTTTTTGTCCGAATTTATGAGAAAAAACAATGTGGTATCGGCCCTTCAGTTTGCGATGGCCAATTCCGCGGGATGCGTTTCTCAATGGGGAGCAAAAGAAGGATTGTTGAAAAAGAACGCTAAGTGGCGCAGGGTGCCGGTAGCAATCAGTCGTTTGACTCCACTCTTAACATAATTTATCTTGCGCCATAGGACGGGGTTGA
>CAYJUL010000008.1:629-5171 GCA_964373345.1 uncultured Candidatus Saccharibacteria bacterium | reverse complement strand
AGTCGTTTGACTCCACTCTTAACATAATTTATCTTGCGCCATAGGACGGGGTTGAGATAAAAAATAAAAACTGTTATTATTTAATATTACCGATATTACGATGCTAAAAAACTTAGAAAAAATAAGCACAAACGGCAAATATCTGTTTTTGGCGTACGACCACGGGCTTGAACATGGTCCCCGAGATTTTGACGAGAGAAGCTTTGACCCGAATTTCATACTTGATATAGCTCTTAAGGGCGGATATAATGCCGTTGTTTTACAAAAAGGAGTTGCCGAAAAATATTGGTCGCCGCAAAAGAAAGTTCCTCTTATTCTGAAGTTAAACGGAAAAACCGGTCTTGCGAAAGGCGAACCTTATTCTCCACAGGTTTCTTCGGTTAAATACGCGAAAGAGCTCGGCGCATCGGCAGTAGGATATACAATATACATTGGCAGCGAATGTGAATACAAGATGACCAAAGAATTCGGGATTATCGTGGAAGAGGCGCACTCCGCCGGTCTTCCGGTAATAGCCTGGATGTATCCAAGGGGAAAGGCGATAGAAAACGATACGGCTCCGGACATTATAAATTACGCCGCAAGAGCCGGACTTGAGCTTGGAGCAGATATGATTAAAATAAAATATTCCGGCAGCAAAGAAAGTTTCGCCAAAGCCGTAAAAATGGCGGGTCTGGCAAAGGTTGTGTTATCCGGCGGAGAAGTCAGTACGGACGAAGAATTTTTAAGAATGGTCCAAAACGCTATGGCGGCCGGTGCGGTCGGTGTGGCGGCAGGAAGAAACATATGGCAAAATAACGATCCTCTGGGAATGAGCGAGAAGCTGAAAACGAACATATTTGGTTCGCCGCTTTCTTAGAATTAAAGCGCTATGTTAATACTTAAAGCGCGGCCGCGCAAAATTAAGGGAAAAAAAACGCGACAACTTCGCGAAACCGGCTCACTACCGGCTATTTTGTATGGGCCCGAAATCAAACCCATGGATTTAGAGGTTGGGGCCAGAGACCTGGATAAAGCGTACTTAGAGGCGGGGGAAAGCACTCTTTTAGAGCTCGAGGTGGAGGGTCATAAAGATAAGGCCCTTGTCTTGATTTATGATGTTCAAAAAGATTCGGTAAGTTCGAGCATTACGCACGTTGATTTTTTCCAACCAAATCTTAAAGAAAAAATTGAAGCGCACGTGCCTATCATCATTGAGAATGAAGCTCCGGCGGTAAAGGATCTTGGAGGAACTTTAATTAAGAATATCCAAGAAGTTAAAGTAAGGGCCCTGCCTCAGGATTTGCCCAAAGCAATAGTAGCGGACGCGAGAAGGCTTGTCGGTTTTGGAGAGGCAATAAGAATAAAAGATTTATTGATAAAAGAGGGCGTTGAGATTATGCAGGATGCCGAGGACATAGTGGCTCAAATTATGGAACCGGAAAAGGTGGAGGAAGAATTGGCTAAGCCCGTTGAAGAAAAAGTGGAAGAGGTTGAAAAAGTTGAAAAACTCAAGAAAGAAGAAGAATTACCGCCCTCCCCGGAAGAAAATGTTTAAGCTCTAATGGACAAATGTTTTATCTCCGAAACATTATTGTTTTAATAGTTCTTCTGTTTGCGGCAAGTTTTATTTTGTCGCCCCTTTCGGCCCAAACCCCGGAAGAAGAAAGAAAATCACTGGAAGAAGAATTACAGACGCTTGAAACGCAGATACAGCAGTACGAAAAAGATATAACCAAAACCCAGCAGGAAAAGAACACTTTAAAAAACAGAATTTCTGCCATCAAAAAAGAAATCAACAAGTTGAATCTGCAGATTTCCCAAGGGAATCTGATGATTAAAGACCTCGGGGTACAAATAAAAGATACCGAAAAATCCGTTGAGGCTACTTCTATCCAAGTAGAAAATTACAGAGAGCGCTTGGCCGCACTCGTAAGAATTTTATATCAGGAAAGTCAAAAATCTCTTATTGAAATCCTGTTGGCCGAACCGGACCTGTCTTCTTTTTCGGCCAACCTTGCGGCATTGGAAAGGCTGCATGAAGAAAACTTCCGGCTCGTCACCAACATTAAAGACCTTAAAACCTATCTTGAAAATCAGAAAATTTCTCTGGACGACGAAAAAGACGATTTGGAAAGACTGGTTACCATCCAAACTTTGCAGAAAAATCAAAGTTTATCCAAACAACGAGAAGAAGAATCTCTTCTGCGGCAAACCGAGGGCCAGGAACAGATTTATCAGCAGATTTTGGCCGCGACGCGTCAGCGAGCCGCCCAAATAAAAGCAAGGATTTTTGAATTGATCGGTGTCCCGGAAGCTCCTACCTTTGGAGAAGCCGTAGAAATGGCAAAGTCTGTCCAAGCTATCGCTGGAGTACGGCCGGCCTTTCTTTTGGCAGTAATGACACAGGAATCTAATATAGGCAAAAACGTAGGTCAGTGCTATCTAAAAGACACGGGCACCGGCGGCGGAGTAAGGGTGAACGGAGTTCCCGTATCTAACGTCATGAAGCCCTCGCGGGACATTCAGCCGTTCTTGCAGATCACAGGAGCTCTGGGACGCGATCCTCTTAATACGCCGGTTTCCTGTCCGATTCCGTCTGTTGGCGGGTACGGCGGAGCTATGGGTCCCGCCCAATTCATCCCCTCTACTTGGATGATTTATAAATCGCGCCTGGATTCGCTTATCGGCAAATCCGCGGATCCGTGGAACATCAAAGACGCGTTTTTGGCCGCAGGGGTTTATCTCGCGGACGCCGGCGCCGCAAGCCAAACATATAACAAGGAATGGTGCGCGGCGATTGCCTATTTTTCCGGCAGTTGTTCATCAAGGAATCAAAAACGCTATGGCTTCTACGCCAATAGCGTTATGGCAATAGCCGCGGACTACGAAGAGGATATTAAGGCTATCAGTCAGTATTGAGGGCGGGATCGTTCTGCAATGCTTTAATAATTCCTTTCGGGTTGCCCGCCATAATATTTGCGATGCCGTGCCATGATTTTTTCACGCGATGATCCGTAATCCTGTCCTGCGGAAAGTTATAAGTGCGTATTTTTTCGGCTCTTTTGGCCCGTTTAATCTGGGCCTTTCTTTTACCGTGCATTTTCTCTTCTTCTTCCGTTTGAGATTTTTCCAAGAGTTTCGCCTCTAGAATACTGATCGCATTTTCTTTATTTTGAAGAAGACTCCTTTCGGTTTGCGAGCTTACGACTATGCCTGTTGGAAGGTGAGTGATCCTGACGGCGGTTTCTCTTTTGTTCACATATTGGCCTCCGGGACCCGAAGCCCTGTACGTATCAATTCTTAAATCCCGAGTCTTAATGTCTATGGAAGCCTTTTTGGGTTTAGGCAGAACGGCCACAGAACACGTAGAGGTGTGCACCCGGCCGCTTTTTTCCGTCTTTGGAACGCGCTGAACCCTGTGCACTCCGCCCTCGTAACGCAATTCCTGCCAAACGTTCTGCCCCTTAATTTCAAATATAATTTCTTTATATCCTCCTATTTCCGTTGGGCTGGCGTCAAGGATTTTGGTTTTCCAGCCGCGGGACTGACCGTATTTCATATACATTTTAAATAAATCAGCGGCGAATAATGCCGCTTCTTCCCCTCCAACTCCGGCCCTGATTTCTATAATCAGAGAGTTCATCTGAAGGTCCTGGTTTTGAGCGCCGGATTTTTGAGAATCGGGCCTCAAAACCTCATCTTTTTTTTCCAGCAATTCCCGCAACTCCGTCTCAAGACGGTTTCCCCTTTGTTGCAAAAATTTTATTTCTTCTTGGGCCAAAGACGATAATTCCAAATCTTCGTTTGCGCCCGCCGCGATGAGCTTATTTTCTTCCAATTCCTGCAGGATTTTTTGCGATTCCTCATATTTGGCTAGAATTTCTTCGCAGATATTTTTTTGGCGCGACAATTCTTCAAATTTTTCCCAATCTGAAATAAGCTCGGGGTCGCCGAGCCGCCGCAGTATTTCGTCGTATTCTTTTTTAATATCGCCTACCTCAATTGAGGCGCGCGCAGTCTGATTCACGCTAGATAAAAACTATTGCCTTTTGGCTTTACGTTTGGCGCCGCCCGTTTTCATAGCCTCTTTTTGTGCGAGTCTTTTGCGGAATTTTTCCACTCTTCCCATTGTATCCATTAATTTTTCCTTTCCCGTATAAAAGGGGTGGCAATTAGAGCAAACTTCAATCTCCATATATTCTTTGGTGGAACCAACGCTGAAGCTATGACCGCAGGCACAGCTTGCGCGAGCGCCGGGAAAATAGCGAGGATGTAAATCCTTTTTCATATAATAAAATATATCATGTTTTCCGGGCGCTGTAAACACGAAGCTCCGCGGGTAAACCGAGGTTTTGCATAATTTCATCGTCGTACAGCACATTGCCCGGAATCGTATCTTGTGTTATAGTGAAACTTGATGGATACAGATACCACAACCAAAGATATCGTTGGAAAAACGCAGGTTCCTGTTGACTCTAAAGAGTTCGGCCTTGATATTGTCAAAATGGCTGAGGCCGGTTTGCATTTCGGTCAGAGGACCTCAAGGACTCATCCTAAAAT
>CAYJUL010000008.1:0-619 GCA_964373345.1 uncultured Candidatus Saccharibacteria bacterium | reverse complement strand
GGCTTTGCAGTTTGTTAAAACCATGGTTCGGGAAAAGAAGACCGTGCTTTTGGTGGGCACAAAGCCTCAAATGAAAGATCTTGTCGTGGAAATAGCAACGGAGTGTCATTTGCCGTATGTTGTTGACCGATGGCTTGGCGGCACGTTTACTAATTTTCAGGTTTTGACCCGGCGCATAGAACACTTTAAAGACCTTGAGAACAAAAAGGCCAGCGGCGAACTCGCAAAATATACGAAAAAGGAAAGACTTAAAATAGATCAGGAATTGAAAAATCTTGAAGACAAATTCGGGGGCATAAAAAATATGGCCAATCTTCCGGACGCGGTCTTTATTTGCGACATGAGAAAAGACAAGGGGGCGATAAACGAGGCGGAAGCAAAGAAGATCCCGATTATTGCCATTTGCGACACCAATACGGATCCGGATCTTGCAGATTTTCCCATCCCGGCCAACGACGATGCGGTAAGTTCCGTAAGATATATACTGGATAAAGTTAAAGAAGTAATATTAAAGACCGAATTAAAGACCGAAAAGCAAGATAATTCTTAAAATAGCGGCGGCGCGCCCGATATATCGAGCATTCTGCTCGCTATATCTCCGTGCCCGATATATCGAGCA
>CAYJUL010000007.1:0-16520 GCA_964373345.1 uncultured Candidatus Saccharibacteria bacterium | reverse complement strand
CTGCGCGTCCGTTCCGAACCGTTCGGAACTTCTATGACCGAGTCAAACTCGGCTTTTGACGCGGCTGGCCTGTTTCTTCAGGACAACATTTTATCTCGCAATGCGTCCGGGACAAAATGTTATCCTGAAATACAAAATTAAGGAGCTGTTACCGTAACAAACCATTATAGCATGTTCTAATAAGCTTGTCAAGGTTTCGTTCGGTACATTAAACCTCCAGGCGCAACACTCGATATCTTTTTTAAATTAGAAATAAAAAACTTCCAACTTAAAAGGCGCGTTGGCCGCGCCTTTATTTATCGCATCTTTTGCTGGGGAACGAAGCCCCTGCAAATAGTATTTTCGCTTATAGTTTTAATATACATGAAACGCAATAGGTATTCCGGCCCGCCGGCTTTAGAGCCAACGCCCGAATGCTTCCAACCGCCGAAGGGCTGACGTCCGACCGAAGCTCCGGTAATCTTGCGATTAATGTAGAGGTTTCCCGCATTAAGCTCTTGCTTCGCGCGAGTTATGTGGCTTGGGAGGCGCGAAAACAAGCCTCCGGTAAGCGCGTAATCGGAAAGGTTGAAAAACGTCACTGCCTGATCAAAGTCTCTGGCTTTTACAATCGTTAAAAGCGGTCCGAAAATTTCTTCTTGCGCAATCACTGCTTCCGGGGCGACGTCGGCAAAGATCACCGGCGGATGATAATAACCAAGGCTTGCAAGTTCCGTCGGAATTTCTCCGACGTAAACCAGCCTTCCCTCTTTCTTACCAATTTCTAGATACCTTTTTACTCTTTCAAGGGCCGCGCCGTCAATAAGCGGACCCATAAAACACTCGGGGTTTTCCGGCGATCCTATTTTTACGCTTTGTGCGGCCCCAACGAGTCTTGCCAAGAAGCGATCGTATATTCGGTCAAGAACTATGACGACGGAGCAAGCAGAACATTTTTGACCCTGATAGCCCAGCCATGAATCCCGCACGCCTTTTACGGCTTCGTCGAGATCCGCATCTTCATCAATTAAAATTTTGTCCTTGCCTCCGAATTCTCCGACGATTATCTCCTTAAATCCATAATCGCACGGGTGCTCGCCGCAAATCCTATGCAGCCTCATACCCACATCTCGGGAACCGGTAACGGCGATGCCTATAACTTTAGGATTTTTTGCCAAAGCCTCGCCGACAACGCCGCCGGAGCCCGACAAAAAATTAAGAACGCCATCCGGCAAACCGGCCTCATGGAAAATTTCCGCGATTTTATAACCGATAACAACCGACGCCGAAGCCGGCTTGAAAACAACCGTGTTTCCGGCAACCAAAGCCGCAGAAATCATCCCGATATTAATGGCCCATGGAAAATTCCAAACGCCGATTACGGCAATGGCTCCGCGCGGAACGTAAACCGATTCGTTGATTTCTCCCATCACGTCTTCCGTTAGCCTTGGCGCGCCAAGTTCCAGCATGCGCCTGCCGTAAAATTCCAAAAAATCAATCGCTTCGGCCACGTCGGCATCCGCTTCCGGCCAGCTTTTCCCGACTTCCAATACCGCCCAAGCCGACAACTCAAAACGCCTTTTGCGCATAATTTCTGCCGCTCGGAAAAGATATGAGGCCCTCTTGGAATAGGAAACATACCGCCATGTTTGCCACGCATCCAAGGCGGCCTCACACGCAATGTTAGCCCATAAAGCATTGGCCGCCGAAACCAATCCAACCTTTTCTTGAAAATCAGCCGGATTTAAGGAAGTAATATGATTTACGGTAAAAGACCTCTTCCCGTTTATCAGTATGGGGTAAGTTTTTCCTAGATCTCGCCGTACTCTGGCGAGAGCCCAACGCATTTTATTGATATTTTCTTTTTTGGACCAATCAATCAGGGGCTCGTTTTTAAACGCTGAAGTGCCCATCATTCCTCCTTTCAATGCCTTGCAAAAAATGCCGAACTTGCCTGTGAGGTGTTTTCCAAAAGACGCCTGGCAAGATAACTCATAGCGTCAACAATGTTGCCAATTCCTGTATAAACAGTGACCGGATAACCCATCTTCACAAGGGGCCGCACCAGAGGGCCGCCAAGACCATAAAGCACTTGCAGCTCAAGGGCTTCTTTCGGCAAACCCAATTCGTGGTGCCGCGCCATGGTATGGGCCAGCGAATCTAAATTATGGCTGCCCACGGCAATGCGAATCAAGGGATAGTTGTGAAGGATCATGTTGGCGTTATTCTTAAAGCTTTCATCCGTATCCGATCGTTCCGTATACACGGGGACCGGCCAATTTTTCTGCAACGCATCGGCTACCTCAAAGTCCCAGTATGCGCCCTTAACCAAACGGACGGTAAATTGAGAGTTGCTGTTTTTTGCAATTTGCAAGAGTTGACGCAAAGAATCTTCCGAATCTTTAAGATAAGCCTGATGGGCAATGCCCCACGAAACGGAACCCCTAAAAGCAAATAGGGCTTGCTCAAAAATATCAAGGGTCAGGTCTTTCACGCGAGTGCTCTCCATGTCTATGATGATGCGCCCTCCCAAGGGCTGCATCGCCGCCCAAATTTTCCCGAGTCTCGCCAAAACGACGTTAGTGGCATCGCTAGCGTTAAGAGGATCGAGTTTACAGCAGAGGGACGACAACTTAACCGAAACATCAATGGGGCGATGCGAACTGGAAAGTTTTTTTATCAGATCAAGATATCTGGCCTGATATTGTTCTTCTTCGTCTTCACTAAGTACCTGTTCTCCCAAGACGTCAAAAGAACACGCGGCGCCGATTTTTTCTGCCGCCCGACCATATCTGATAATCTCCTTCTCGCTTTCGCCGACAATAAACTGGTTGGCGGCAAACAACATTGTTTTTCTGGCTATGACTGCGGCGACGATTTTACTTGGAGGAGCACGCATGGCACAAGACACCACATACGCGGGAGCTTTTCCGGAAAAACCAGCGCTCGCATACTCTAAACAATGCTCGCGTATCGTCTCGCTGCCCGATAAAGATGGAAACACGTCTAAGAGCCGCAAAACCATTGTCCTTAATTCTGAATTTTTCATTAGAGAACCCATTATTATTTGGCGTCGCCAGTAAACGCTGACGAGCGGTTTTGTCTCTTTTTTCAGCAAGACCGACAGCCTTTGTTTAAATGCGGCTTCCATGAAAGTCTCCCCTTTTTAAGGTGCTCGTCTTGGGCATACTAGCCTCCAAGGGTTCTTGTGTCAATTTGATATTAACAAAGGTGCGCGGCCCGATATAAAGCAGGGTGTTGACTTTGAGGCCGCTTAGTCATTAATATGAAACGGGTTAAGGCTCTTTAAAAAAGGGGGCTTGATGATGGTAAATTCGCAGGCACGGGTTTACGATATCGCCGTTGTGGGGTTGGGGCCGGCGGGGCTGCGCGCTCTTTCTTACGGAGGAATGCTGGGTCTTTCCATGCTTGGCCTTGATGAATTAAACTACGCGGGCGGTAAAATACCGATGCTCTACGGCTGGAAGCCGATTAAAGACGTAGGGATACATCCCCCGCCCACCGGAAATGATTTCGTGAACATGCTGCTTGACGACGCACAGCAATATCATAAGGTTGTTATGAAAACGAGAGAAGAAGTTTTGGATTTGCGGCGCCAAGAAGAGCGTTTTTCCCTAACAACGGAACACGACACTTATTTCGCCAAAGCCGTGATTATAGCCGGCGGCACCGGATCAATAAAATTGAATTATTTTCCGCAACGCGAATTTCTATTTTATCTTGGCAATGGCCTCTTTTACTATCAGATTAGACCGCAGGACTGTGCCGGAAAAAGAATTTTAATCATTGGCGGCGGCGCATCGGCCGTGGAAATGGCGCCCTACGTCGCAAAATATGCGGACCATGTTACCTTAATTCACAGACGCAACGAATTCCGAAAAGATGCCCTGCCTTTTGTTGAGGACCTTGCACATCCTAAAATATCAGTCCTCATGCCCTATGATCTTTCTGAAATTCACGGTTCGCATCGCGTCAGCGGCGCAACCTTGCGAAATACAGAGAGCGGACAAGAACGGCAGATGCGAATCGAATCCATAGTGGCCTGTTTGGGCTACAAAGAAAATCTCGGCTTAATAACCAAGTGGGGTTTTGGAGAGGGCGGTATGCGAGGCAGGCTTTTGAAGGTGGATGAGAAATTCCAAACAACGCAAGCCGGCGTCTTTGCCGTGGGGGAATGCGCTGTGCCACCCTGGTATAGGTCCCGCATGCCGCTTATTCAAACCTGGCTTTCCGAAGCGGTTCACGCCGTATCGCAAGCCTATGCGTACGCATACGGCAAAAAAGCTTTTCAGGGATACAGCACGTTAATGGATGGCCGCAAGAAAATTAAATAACATGACCTGCGCAAAAAGAAAATGCCGATCGCCAGCGATCGGCATTTAATATAGGTGGCGCAGCTCTTCGCGAACCACCCTTCTGTCGTCCCAGGGTATTTTTCTACCGCCGGCCAAACACATCCACGGCTCGGACCCCTTACCCGTGATAATCACCCAATCGCCCGGATGCGCACCCTTAAGGGCGAATTGGATAGCCTCTCTTCTGTCCGGCATTTCGTGTAAATTCTGAGCGTTGAATTTTGGACTTTGGATGCCGGATTTTATCTCGGATAAAATCCGGGCCGGGTCTTCGTCATAGGGGTCTTCATTGGTTAAAATAATGTCGTCGCAGTATTGCGAGGCCACATTGCCCATAATGGGCCTCTTCCATTTATCCCGCCCCCCGCCGGCCGAACCCAAAACACAAATAAGTTTAGGGTTCGGGGTATGGGATCTGGGATTTAAACTTTTTATTGTATGATAAACCTTTTCCAGAGCATCCGGAGTATGAGCATAGTCTACAATCACAGTAAATGGTTCTCTTGCCACGACCTCCATTCTGCCGGGCACTCCTTCAAGTTTTTCCAAGGCCTTTTCTATTGTTTTGATGTCAATCCCCTGCGACAGCCCCACGCAGATGGCCGCAAGCGCATTGTAAACGTTGAATTCGCCACGCAGCGAAACGCGGAATGGGAAATTATTGACCAGAAATGAAATACCCTCGTTGTGTGTTTCAACGTTTTGCGCCTCAACAATTTTTAATTCTTGGGTGTTCGCGATTTCCACTTCTTGTCGTTTGACCCTATAGCCATATTTTTCGTGCGCCGCAAAATTCAAAAAATACTCCGCATTACCGTCATCTAAATTGACGATTGAAATTTTTTTGTTTTTCTGACTTTTGGTTTGAAGCGCGAAAAAGAGTTCTCCTTTGGCCTTCTTGTATTTTTCAAAACCCCCGTGGCTTTCAATGTGTTCCGGAGTCAAATTGGTTAAAACGGCCACGTCAAATTCAATAAATCGATGTCTGTGCTGTTTTAGGCCTTCCGACGTTACTTCGAGGACAACATACTGACACTTAGCCCTCAACGCTGCTTTTAAGAATTTTTGCAGAGCAAAACGTCCCGGCATTGTCATTTTAAGCGTGTTGGGCGAGGCGCTGTTTTTAATCTTAAAACGAACGGAAGAAATAGAGGCCGTTTCAAGTCCGGCCTCGCTTAAAATATTATGGCACATCTCCACAACGGTGGACTTACCGTTGGTACCGGTAACGCCTATAACGGTCAATTTGCGGGACGGAAATCCATATAAAAAAGCGCCGATGGCCGGCCATAGAAAGTGATATATATTAATTATAAATTGCGGGGCCATGGCGCGAATCAGATTTTTTGCCTTCATATCAATTAATAAGTACCATGTTTTTATTTAAATGGTAAGGCCGTTAAGGCCTCGCTCGCTCAAGAAATAAGCCCCGCAGAGCGAGGCTTCGTTGGACCGTAGGTTTAGCATTGCAGATACGTTTGGAACAGATGCCACGTGCCATCTTCCTCTAACACCAGCCGCACAAACCGATCTTGTGTTTCGTAACCGCTAGTGTAAAGAACCCAGGCGGTGTTTCCATGCCTAATCGTTCCTAGATAGGCTATGGTCAAGAGATTCACCGAGGGGGGCTCGGCTTGGGACAATTTGCTGACGAATTGTTTCTTGGAACAATTCTCCTTATCGCTTGCGGATAAAAAGTCATAAACCTGATTCCATTCGCCTCGGGTTTGATGCCCAAGAAACGAATAAAATCTTTCCCATGGGGAATCTTTGTCCACCGTGTCCGGCGCCCCCAGCATCCGACTAAAACGCAGAAAGGCTTCAATGGTCCTGGTGTCGCGGATGTCGGTTAAGTCCTGATAAAAACGTATGTCTGAAGCGAGCTCGTCGCTTTTCATGCGCTCGGCCGCCAACGCATCTTCCAATCCAGCCCTATCGCCAGACCAAGCCAGCGATCTAAGTGTGTTAAAGGCGGTGAGGGCGAGTATCGTCCCGCCAACAACCAAAAGAACAATCCATGGCAGTGCTTTTCTCATCTTTGTCTCCCGTAAAGAGTCTAGTCATATATTAGCACATGGTTTTAGAAAAGTCAATGGCGCGGCGGGGCTCCTAAAAGAAAAAGGGCGGAGCTTAATGGCCCTGCCCTCTATTAATATGCGTATTCAAGAACTATTTCCTCTGCCTTTTCATGGCGGAGCGCTCTTCTCGTGTCCGGCTCTGCGCCGAATTTTTATTGTTTCGTTGAATCGGGAACTGGCTGCAATTTAGCAAGCCACACTTCGTCTGGCGCGTCAACTGACAACACCCTAAGATCCTGGGCTAGCGCATAATAGCTTTTCGGGATTCCGTAGACATCAACGGTGTTTATCACAACCATCTTAATAGATGGTTCGATGGGTAATACTTCTACTGCCGTAAGGCGCAAAATCGTAACAAGCGCATCCCGATACGACCGGCTCACTTCAATAGATTTCTCTTGCGTAGTGATGTCCCGCGGCGTGTAGGTAAGGGCAACGATGAACTCGTGGACCTCCGGATGTGAACTAACATATACGACACTTACCACGCCGGTGTGTTGCTTGGAAACGATCCTTGCAACCGATTGCAGTTTTTCAGAAACGGTTACCCCATCAATCAAAATATCGCTTCTGCTCGGAACATAGAACAGATATGCCGCAATGATGGCGGCGGTGATGACCGCAAGCGCAAAAATGTTGCGTGCATGCCTCATGAACGCGCCTCCTCGGCCTCAGGATTACGAGTCGCGTAGAAAGGATTGCCGGGGGCAAAGTGGCGATTCGGCCATGAGGTCAGATTTTCTTCCAGCATACGAGGGTCCGTAAATGTAACGAGGTCTCTGTCAAGGCGCGACCAAAGGTCTTCCAACTTCTGGCCGGCAAGCTCATCAGTCTTAAGGAGTTCATCAACAATCTCTTGGGCAAGATGCGCGTTGCTTTTGACGAGGCGGTAATCGTCTACTGCGGCCTGGCCGAGAAAAATGGCTACCCGCTCTCTCATTTTGTGACTCATAAGCACTTTTTCAACAAAGGACTGCGCCATAGGATTCGCCGGAGAACTCTCTATAACGGAAATAAGGGTCTCACCGATGTCCAGGTAGCGCCTCCTGTCTTTTTCGAGGCATGCGTATGGCATCATGGCGCACTTGCCAACCATGAAACAGGCAATGGCGGTCGCGTTCTCAAGATCTCGACCAACGCCTGGCTGATTTTCGTTGAAAAAGAAACGCTCGGCGATGGTTGAGCCCACGCTAACACGAATCATTCCTTCGTAGAATGCCTGCGGCATAGGATCTCGTTCCTCAACCGGCACATGGGCAACCATTCCAAGGGCGGATCCGCGCGGCATAATTGTTAAAACAGTTGGCCGCATGTGTTCACCCAAAAACGCTTTCAGTTCAATAAAATGACCCATCAATTCGTGATATGCCGTCCTAATTTTATGGGCTGGAGAGGTTATGCCGGGCTCTGCCCGTCCCCAAACCGTCTGGCTGCGCGACTCCATGAGCGAAGCCCAATCGGCGCGCATATCGTTCCAGCCCGGCCTTGCAACATCTTCCTTATAGCGGAGCCAGTACTTTCTGTCTTGCTCCAAAAGATTTTCTTCGGCTACTCCGCTATCTATCAATTCTTTAATTCTATTTAAGTTCTCAACGTGCTGGATGCGAACGTCAACGGCGTTCGTAATAATCGCTTCTATCTCGGCCGGGCTCATGCCGGGCGTAGCGCGGGAAAACTCCTCTATCCTCTCATCATGAAGAAGATCCGGATGCAGCCATTCGTTCTTGGCAGACTTCCGAAAATAAAGTTCGGCGATGTCTTTACGCGCCTCTATGTCCGGTATTTTAAACAGCACTTTGACGCCGAAACGTCCGGGCCGTCTCATCGCAGGATCAATCATCCAGGCGCGGTTGGTCGCGGCAAGAAAAAGAAGGTTAAAATCCTGCGGCTTCCCGGGTGGAAGACGCAGCGTTCTTCCTCTAATGGTCACGGGAACAAAGAAAGCATTAAGAAGATCGTTCACCTTGCCTCGCATGATCTTTTGAAGCATAGGCGGGCCGTCAGCTCCGTTTAACCAAGTGAGAAATGGAAAGATGGCTGCATTGGCACCCATCCCTCCTCCCATACCGCCAAAGAACATGGGCTGTGCGTACTGCCTCGGCTCTACGCGTTGCCGCGCAGAGTTTCCGTGATCTTTAAGCGTCCAGAAACGCTCGCTCGTGGCGGGAATATCAAACAAAAGCCCGCAAGGGGAAATGCGTCCCGCGCTGTCAAAGGGCAACAAATCCCACACTTCGTTTACCGCGGAACCCGAAAATTGTCCGCCGGTCTGCATGCCGGACCGAACTTGCAAAAGCTGTTCCGCCTCGTCAATAAAAACGATAGCCCCTCCGTACTCCCGCGCGAGCCCTTCGGTTCTCCAGCGCAAATACATCACCAGCAAAGGCGCAAAACCCATAAAGGGCGCGTTGAAGGCCTGTCCGTCCGCGAAAACAAATGGGATTTCAAGCTCTGTGCCTAATTCCTTGGCATAAAGCGTTTTCCCGGTGCCGGGAGGACCCTCAAAGATCATGCCTCGGGTTGCTTTCCGGTTGCTCTTGCCTTCTGCCCAGGCCACAAATTTACGAATCTCCGTTTCTACGGTTGCGCGCGCGTCCGACTGACCGCGCATCGTGCCTTTCGGTGTTTCCCAGGTTGCGTCACCGGGTTTGTAGAATTTAAACTGCATGATATTGGGAATCATCATGCTACCGAACATGAAAAACATCATGAACAAATAAAAGAAGGGAAGCATCAAAAAGTTGGGCAAAAGAATCAGTATCGTCGGGCCGAAAACCTCAAGCGCAAATCGCAAACCTGCCATGCCCAACAGCGTAGAATATGTCAGCCATGCCGGCAGAAGAACAATCAGGAAAAACCATGTAAGCGCGAGGGCGTACCATGGAATGAAATAGGTGTCTTGAGGCGAGGCGTCGAACGCAACCCGCATCACAATCCAAAAAAGCACCAATGCAACGCTTATCGTCGCTCCCATGCTGAAAATACGGTCGTGCATTCTGGCCGCTTCCCGCCTAAGAGCGCCGATACGTCTTTCGCGCCGAAACGATTCCTGGTTCTTACCGTTGTTTCCTACGGGTTCTCGGCCGCCCGAAACCAATCGTCTGGAAGGCGCGGGATTGAAATCGGATTCCTTTCTATCCGAACCACTTCTAAGCCAAAACGTAACCGCTATCGCCGCGGCGGCAGTCATGATGACGCCCGACACAAATGCAAGCGGTAAGGCCCGGGTAACTGTAACGCCCTGAGCCATCAGCCAAAAAGAACTAATCAATAAATATAGTACGCATCCGACCAACAATCGTGGCAATTCCTTCTTAGGAAAGTATCGTTCCATCGTGCATCTCCTATCTCCTGTTGGATATGGTCTTGTCAAAGAACCTGTGACGCTATATTATAGCAACGCTGACCTCTTTGTCAACCAAAAGAGATATGGAGGGATAAATGCGGACCATTCTTAACGCGCCGTGGAGCATAATCGGAATCGTGCTTGCGGCAATCTGCCTACCGCGGAAAATTTCGTTTGTTCGCGGCGTCATTGCCTGTGAAGTACTGCGCATTTGGTTTATTTCGCCACGCTACTGCGCCATCACGCTGCACAGAATCGTATTGTACGAACGCGGCGACGAAAACGTTCTTTTTCATGAGTTGGTCCATACTAAGCAATATGAACGGTACTGGGGCCTATTCCCGTTTCTCTATGTCTCTGAGACCATTCGCCGGGGGTACTCGAACAATCGTTTTGAAATAGAGGCGCGCGAATACGGCAGGCCAGCATAAAAGCGCTACCTCGTGGGTAGCGCTTTTCTCTTAGGGAAACGGGGGCATGCCGGGCACTGTGCTAACAGCACCCAAACAAACAGCGTATTCGCGGAATGCATCGTGCGACTCAAGGCCCTCCGGCACAAACACCTGTTTAGACGCTGCATCCGAAAAGGCAAGGCGAGCAGCGTCAATGTTCGTCATGACAACGGTGCTGTCAACCACTACCGTCTCGGATGTGCCATCCTCGTCAGCATCCACACTGTAGGGCAAGGCAAAGCCCTTTATTATAATCTCTGAACCCGCAACTGGGTAGCAATCGAAAACTCTAACTACGATCTGGTTCTCGCTGGGGTCGCGGGACAAAAATGGATCAACAGCAAAGCCCTGTGGCGTTGGAAACTTTACGTAGTAAGTGAAGCGACTCTTCCAGATGGCAAACGGTAACCCGTACATATCTATTCCTTCGCCAACGAACACTCCGTTCGCCACTGGCGACGTATTGGCAACAGTTTCTTTACCGTCTTGCCCCACAAAACAAGCCGTGGCGAACATCATGACGCTCAACAACACAACAATGCTTATCCTAAAACGTTTCATGTGATCCCTCTCCCTTCCTTATTCATAAATCAAAGTGCTTTGGTCTAATCTCTTGTACCAAAACCGGGAAAACGTGTCAATGCCACGGACGACACACCAGATATATCGAGCGCACTAGCCGCCGTAAAAACAAAAGGTCCTTATCGCAATAAGGACCTCCTTTATCTTAGATGATTTCTGGCAAATAATATCCATAAAATTGCCATGGGAATAATCAGAAAAAAAGTTATATCTCGAGATGACTCTTGACTGCTCACGAGCGCGGTTCGGAGATTATCGTCTATATAAGAAAGCAGTTCGCCGGACTGATCTTCGTTAAAATATTTATCGGCAACCTGCCTCAAAATAGTTTCATCAAGCCTGGTCGTATACTGACTTCCCAGCTGTTCCGCGTATTTTCCGGTAAACACTCCCTGACGATCGTAAAGAGGAATTAAGGCTCCTTCTTTCTCGCCAACTCCAACGGCAAAAATTTTAACGCCTTTTTGCCGAAGAATGTTTAAGGCGCTCGCCACGAGATCGTTTTCGTCTGAGCTCCAAAAATTCTCTCCGTCGCTTAACACCACAACTATCTTTGGTTCGGCGCTGGATGAAAATTTAGACACGATACCCATAAGACCCCCGCCGATACTGGTTCCTATGCCCGGCACAGAGCTAATATCCAAGACCCGATCCAGCGTTCTTTGTAAATACGCATGGTCTCTCGTTAGGGGAGCAAAACATCGAGCTGTGTGTGTAAAACCGCAAACGGTCATTTCTGCTCCGGGCCATTGAAGCAAGGCCCTCGTCACAATAATCTCGGCCCTGGTAAGGCGTGTGGGACCATTTATGTTTTTTCTGGCCGCCATGCTGGGTGAAACGTCAACAAGAAAAATAACTTCGCCCGTCTTATTCGAATGCGTCTGATTTGCGCCGTTAAGCCTTGGCTCGGCCAGAGCTATAACGCCGAGCGTCATGAGCGCTGCGAATATACCATATTTCAGAACATATCTTCGGATAAACTTTCTATTATCCACCTTAATAAGCGTCAGTATATTTTTGAATCTACTGAAACCCCATACGCCCAAAAGCAGAATGGGCGAAAGAACCAACAACAGCAATAAAGCCGCGGGATTTTCAAGGGAAATCATCTCAAAAACCTCTTGAGGGATTATCTCCGGGGCCGTACTCCGGACCTCCCCCTGGTTTCTCGTCCCCGCCGGGCTGAGCTTCTTCAAGAAGCTCTTCCAACAACCTTTGCAAAAGCTCTAAATTATACTTGGCGTCTTCGTCTTTGGGATTTAAAAGAACTGAGCGCTGTAATTTCTCTGTGGCGAGCTCCAAAAGCTCAATTCTATCGCGAGGTATCGTCCCCGCTGAAAGAGCTCCATAGGCCAACAACGTACCCAAATTATATAAGGCTTGATTCCTGATTTGATCTTGCGTGTCGCTCACGGAAGCTCTTTCGAACCAATAAACAGCGGCTCTCCTGTCCAGGTTTTCGTAGTGATTAACGGCCGAATTATAATATTGCAGCCCATCTCCCCCTACGCCGTTCTGAGCAATTTGCATATACATCGCCAAGCCAATTATTGCGCCGGCAAGAAACAATAAGCTGAGCCAGGAAAGGTTCTGTTTGACTAGGGGCAGGGGTTTCCATTTTGTTTTAAGAGTTTCGGCAATCTTTGAAATCACGGACCACCTCCATCGTCGCTTTTACGGAATTTTTCTGGCAATGGTTTCTGACAAGAGCAGCGTCGCACCGGCCAATCCCAGGGCTAAAAGCAATACAAGGCCAGTCAAGTCTTTCTTTTCCGACGTGTCGCCGTAAGAGGCAAATGAGCCCTCGCTTTCTTGAATCTTTTGGAAAATATAATCTATTCCGCTCTCGTCGCTTGCCTCCACAATTGTCGCGCCATGAGCCCCCAAAAACTGTCTTAACTCATATATCCTGTACTGATCCGAGACTATGGCTATTACATAGATGGTTACGCCCTCGGTGATAGCTTGACGCATTTCGTTGGCGACTGCATAAAGAGCGTCATCAAGGTCGGACACTAAAATCATGGTCTTGGGTTCGGCTTGTGCGTCTTTTGCGAAAAAATATCTGGCAAGCGATATTGCTTTAGCCGTTTCTGTGCCAGCCGAAATCTCGGCGACCTCAGCTTTGTTGTCCAGAGAATCATTTAACAATTCCTCATCCGGCGCAAAATCCCGAGCAATGTAGGCGTCGTTGGAATAAAGCATAAGTCCGAGACTGGCCCCGAGATCTGCTCTCTTGATTTTCTCAAACACTCTCAGAGACTCTTCATAGATTGAACCCATGCTGGCGGAAACATCAACTATAACCATTACGGGCTTACCATATTCGGCCGGGACATGTTTTTGGACGGTATAGGCAGGCTGCACAAAAACCAGGGAGATTGCAAGAGAAGTCAGAACCAAGGCAACAGACAATGCGATCGCCTTGCGGCTTTTAAGCGCAACCCTTTTCTGCCAAAATCCAAGCGGAAAATAAAGCGATCTTTTGTGCCCAAAAGGAGACAAAAAAACGCAGGTCAAAATCAGAATCGCTCCCGCTATAAATATAAGCAGGGAGGGGGAGGCAAGCTCAAGGGGCGCAAAAGTTAATGTTTGGCCCAACGCTTACACCTCCCCCCGCGTTTCGCGCCGATGACGGGCAGTACGCCCGACATGTCGAGCATTCTGCTCGATGTAAAAAACTATGATTTTTTCCAGCGCCTCTATGAGTTCTTGCGCACGCTCACGTTCAACAGATGCCGATCCATAACCAATGGCGCATCTTTCCAGTAAATTAATGGCCTCCTCTTTAGCCTTCGGATCTATCTTGTCAAAATCAGGTTCCAGCCAGTCCAGAGAAGATTGGTCGGACAAAAGCGCTCGGGTAATACGATAAATGGCGCGGCAAACATCTTTTGGATCGTCGCACGATTCTAGACGCGATCTTAGGCTCTCACAAGAAGCAACAAAGTCGCCCAGATATTCCGGTCTTGAGCGCCCGCGCGAAACAATGCGGCGGAAAAGTTTTACCGATGCCAAAATAACAGCTGCGGCTGCAAGGACGCAACCCAGGGCTACGAGTACCCATACGGCCCAAAAGGTGCCCACAATTCCTATTTCTCCCTTGAGCGTTTTCAGCTCCAGAGAACTGAGATTCTCTGGAAGCCTTGATGAGACAAAAATAGGCGCCGGGTCAAAAACAGTTCTGCCGTTAAGTCCTGTCTTTTGATTTTTATGTTCAAGAATTGCTCCCGGAAACTGGTAGGTTTTATTCACGGGCCCCTTGAGTAATTGCAAGATATATTCCGACGTATAAACCGTAATTCCGCTTGAGGTTCTGCGCTCTGTGGTCCTATGATTTTTAATCAGAAACGGCTCAAAATTTATACTCTCAAGAGCGCGCTTGGCTGAATTTATATCAACCGTTTTTGGATCGTATGCCACCCTGATCGTATACGCAATTTCATCTCCCAGGTGTTTGCCTTGGTCTGTGAAGACATCAACTTTAATGGCTGTGTCTCGAGGCCAGAATTCATTCGGATCAATAGTTTTTAGTCCGGGACGCGGCAAGAAGATTGCCGCGCCAACCACAACGCTTAAAACGGCCAGCAATATCAGTGCCGGGAAAAGTCTAAGTCCAATGCGTGGTTTACGGGGCAACGCTTCTCACCTCCTTTACCGCCATAATTATTTATAGCGGCTAGTGCGCTCGATATATCATATCGCTTGGCGCTATTTAACCGATCGTCTTCTGAATTCAAAGAATCGCAAAAAAGAAGCCGCGCATTGATTAAGCTCCGGGGAATCCAGGAACACGCAATCGGCGCCCGCTTTCCGGAACACCCTCTTAAGATGCGCCGTACGCTCGCAAGAAAGATTTTGTATTTCCAGCAACGTTTTGGGAGAAAGATAAATGTCTCGCGTTTTACCGGAACTGCCGCGCACCGAAATCCTAACCGGATCGCTGATCTCGCCACCAACCTCAAGCGGGTCGCGCACAACCACCGGAATGAAATCAAATCTGCTTGTCAGCGGCCGAATAATATCGGTAAAATCATTATCAAACTCGCGCTGCTGAAAATCAGAAATCATGAAAACAATGTTTTTGGAATAAGCCAATTTCATTAAAGAAAGCGCGGCCGCGGAAAATCCTGCCCTCGCGGACGATTGCGCGGCAGCGTCACTCATTGCCCACCTTAAAATTTCCGTGGCGTATCCTTCGCCCACCTTGGGGGGGAAATTTTTATTCCCGGAGCAACCAAACGGATAAAGACCGACGGGGCAATAAAGTCTAAGCGCGGAGAAAAGAATTAACCCCATGGCGGCGTTTCGGATGTCGGGTTTCTTGGCAAAAACCATTTCCGGAAAACTCTGCATAGAGGCGGAAAAATCAGCCCAGATGTAAATTCTCATCTGGCGCGTCTCAACTCTCTGGATGATGAGTTCTTCGCCCGATTTGGCCAGCGTTAAAAGATCAAGGCCGGCCGGACTATCTCCGGGCTCAAAAGGTTGGAGCTCCGAGAATTCTATACCTTCGCCTCGAAAAATGCTATCCCACTCGCCCGGAAAGATGCTGATGAGCTTTAACCGGGAAACGAATTGAATTACGGCATCTTGGCGGCTATGAATACTCTGCAAGCTCATCTTTTCTCGCCTTTGACGATGCCAGCCCAATCCAGTGCCTCACATCTCCGCCATAACGCAATGCTATTCTGTGGTTAAGAGTCGGAAAAGCCAAAGCGTCAATGTCTTCCGGCAAAACGTAAGTTCGTCCCGCCAAGAAAGCCCTTACTTTGGCGCCGCGCTCCAAAAATAAATAGCCTCTTTCTCCTTCCGGAAGAAGGTAAAATTCATCTGCATTCAAAAGACCGCTATCCGGACATAAAGCCTCTACAATCCTTATACTGTATTCTCTTACCTCTCTATGCACCGCAATTCGTTCGCGTATGAAATCGCGGATGATCAAAACCTCTTCCTTGGTTAAAATTGGTTCTAAATCAGGGTCTGGGCGCTGATGAGAAGCCGCTACCGCCAATTTCTCTTCTCTGGAAAGAGATTCGGTGTGAACTTTCATCATAAATCTATCCAGCTGGGCCGCACCCAACTGATAAACACCTTCTGTTTCTATGGGATTCTGGGTGGCCATGACAAAAAACGGGCGGTCCAGACGAGTGGTTACGCCATCTACCGTAATCTGTTCTTCGCCCATAGCTTCCAGAAGAGCGGCTCTTGTTTTTTCGTGAGCTCTGTTAATTTCATCGGCCAAAACCAAATTGGCCACAAGCGGTCCTTCGCGAATTTCAAACGTTCTGTCCGGCAACTGCCTCGCAACCCTTATCATGTCTCTGGGCAAAAGATCCGGCGTAAACTGAATACGGGAAAACCTGGCCCCCGCTATAGTTTTGGCAAAAGCCTCAAGGGTCGCGGTTTTGCCCTGACCCACCCTGCCCTCTACGAGCAAATGAGGCACCAATTTATCCTCGCTGTGAGAATAAAAACAGATGAAAAGAAGGTTTATCAGTTTCTGCATGCCAATAATGCGCTTGTGAATTTCCAGCTTTTGCCGCCGCACGCTGTCAAGATATTTCTGCATCAATTCGTCCGTATTCATCAAGCTATGCCCTCCTTGTGTAATTTTCAAGGAACTTATCTGCGTATGATAGTGCCACATCCTTTGTTTGTCAAATAAAACAGCCCCTGTTTACTTCTGTAAACAGGGGCTTAAGGA
>CAYJUL010000006.1:0-17371 GCA_964373345.1 uncultured Candidatus Saccharibacteria bacterium | reverse complement strand
GGCTTTCCATTGAATATAGGCAGGGAGCTTACAGACGCCTCAAGTATTAAAGAATCTCTAATGTTTAAGTCCTTCTTCGGGGGCTTAATATTTTTTTCCGGGGGGGAGAGCAATTCGCTTAATATATTATATTCTTTAAAATTGGCGATGGGCTTCCCCGCTGCTTCTTGGCTAGACATTCCCAAGTACTCTTCCGCTTTTGGGTTTAAAAATGTAATTCTATCCCGGCTGTCTAAAACCAGAACTCCATCGATCAGGCCATTAAGCACGGCCCACGCCTTTTCTCGTTCCTGTTGAGCCTCTTTTTGAATAATCTTGGCGTCTTCTAAGACATTAAGGAGAGCTGTTTTGACCCCGTCTGCGTCAAAAATAAAACTTTGATCCGGATTATTTTTTGCGCTATTGCGTTCCGTCATTTAATTTAAGAGCCCTGTAAGCTTTCCAATTGTTTTTTTAATTCGGCCATTTTAAGTTCTCTTGCAAGAGTAAGGTTCGTAAGACGATTAAGTTCTTCCTTGGTTTGGCTGAGTTCTCTGACGTAATTGCCCAATTCGGTATCTTGCTGATTCAGTCGCGAGATCAGCTCTTCGTTTTGTTTTTGCAGGGATGCCAAGCTGTGTAGCGCCCGCGACTCATTTCTTTTTGCCGACTCCAACTCCTTGCGGAGATACGCCGCGTAAGAGGCAAGGCATGCCGGAACCAAAAAAATTGCCACGGCTATAATGATAGAACCCATGGAGATTTCAACTCCGAAAATTTTATTAAGCGTTAACAAGCCTAGCGTAAATGTCAGTGCGGCAATAAAGATAATTTTGAGGTATAATATCTGTTTTAAAGACATGATCGAGTAAAAACTAAGGCACTTTTCCGGCTAAACTGTGAAACCCCAGATTTTTTAGCGACGCTTCGGCTTTTTCTTTTGAAGAAGCCTGCCACAAACAATCTTTGTTCAGCTGAAAATCCAAGGGAACGCCCGTATCAATGGCGGCCAACTCGCGCGAGAGAAGAGCCTCGTCTTTATGCCGCAAAAGCACTTCTTTGATTTTAGGCTTAATGTCTTTCTCGGCACCCATTTCCAATTGTTTATACAAATTATCCACCGTGCCGACGCGTAAAATAAGCTCTTGAGCCGTTTTGGCTCCGATGCCCATGACTCCCGGAATATTGTCCGACGGATCTCCCGCCAAGCCCTTTAGTTCTATGATCTGCCGGGGAGCAAGACCGCCATAAAGCTCTCTTACTTTATCCTTATCATAGAGTACCACATCTTTTACCCCTTTTCTTAATAAATATACTCTGGTATTCTCGTCTACTAGCTGTAAAACGTCTTTGTCTCCGCTCACAATAATATTAGCCACTCGGGGAAAAGCCTGCTGCCTCAAAGACAGTTTTGCAATGGTGCCTATGACATCATCCGCCTCAAAGCCCTCTTGCTCAAAAATGGAAAGGCCAAAATCGGCCAGCAATGTCTTGGTTTTTGCAATCTGGTCGTAAAGCTCTTTGGGCGCGGGAGGTCTTTTGGCCTTATATGCTTTAAATATTTTATGTCTGAAGGTTGGGGCCGGAAAGTCAAAAACCGCCCCGATGTAATCCGGCTTGAACTCTTTAACTGCTTTAAAAAAAACTAGTAAAAAACCGTATACGGCGCCAACTGGTTCTCCCTCGGAGGTCGTGAGCCGCGGAAGCGCGTGATAGGCGCGATGGATAATGGAATTGCAGTCTAGAATCAAAAATCGCTTTCCTTTTTCGTCTTCCATGTTTTTACTTTACCACGGCTGCTCTCTTAGGGCTATGAAAAATTATTCTCCTTTTTTTAGGACCGCGGTGCTCAAAAGAAACCCGCAGGGCTCCTACCGGAATTATATTTTTTATACGCTCCGACCACTCTATCGCAATGATGTTTTTAGGATCGGAAATTATGTTTTTAAAGCCCAGGGCCAGGATTTCTTTGGGGTTTTGAATCCTATAACAATCAATGTGGTAGAGATTGTTAAATTTTGGGGTTTGCGATTTGAAATTTGTTTGGAATTCCCGCCCGCAACGCCTTCGCATAGCGATGACGGGCGAGGTGGAATTTGCCCGCCTGCCGGCGAGGCGGGGAATTTGGAATTTCTTAAAAATAACGAAGGTGGGGCTTAGGATTTTCTCTTTTAAGCCGAGGCCCGCCGCGAATCCCTGCAAAAAGGTGGTTTTACCGCTACCCAAATCTCCCGCCATAGCCAAAATAAATGGTTTTTCCGCTCGCGCTCCGGATAAAATTTTTTTAGCCAAACGTCTGGCCAAAAACCTGGTCTCCCCCGCAGAACTGCTTAAAAAGATTTGGTTGTGCGTTAATTTATTTCGCTCCATTGACTTTTAATACCCATTGATATAGGGTGAAATAATTTATGGAGGCTCTTGTTTCGGCAAAAGAATTAATACAAAAAGCAAGTATTGTATATATAGCGTCGGCAAAAGACGCGAACGGAGATTATTGCGCCTCGGCCACCGCCCTATTTATAACTTTAAAGAAATTGGGGAAAATTACAAAACTTTTAATCATGAACTTCCCCGATGATGTTGCTTTTTTGGCAGGCTTGGGGCACGAAGAAGAGGCGATCATCTCCGTAAGCACATCCGGAAAAACAGTTTCCGGGTTGCGTTATGAGCGGAGCTCCGAGGATCTTAAAATATACTTGGCTCTCCGCGGCAATCCGATGGTATCTTCTGATCTATCTTTACAATCCTCCAGATCCCTCACTGAAAATGTTGATGCGAGCGCGTCTCCCGATTTAGTTATTACAATCGGCGCCCCTGACTTAAATCATGCGGGGTCTTTTTTAAAAAATACGGCGTCATGGCGCGGGGCAAGAGTTCTCAATATTGATAACAACGCAAGTAATAAGTATTTTGGCGCGGTCAATCTTGTAAATACCGGCTCTCCTTCGGTATCCGAAATTATTACGCGCCTGATAGAATCCTTGGACCCGAACCTTACGACTGATAAATTCATCTCGACTTCGCTGTTGACCGGAATATTATGCGCCACTCAAATATTTAAAGATTCTAAAACGCAACCGCAAACATTTAAAACCGCGGCGGAACTCATCCAGAGTGGCGCAGATTACCATCTTATAATAAGGCATCTTCATAAAAATAAAAGCATTGAACGGTTGCGCTTGTTGGGAAAAACCATGCAGCGCATGCGTTTTGCCAATGAAAGACGCTTGGCCTGGGCCATGTTGGAGAGATGTGATTTTGAAGACACTGAAACATCCGGCAAAGACCTTGTTTTTGTACTCAATGAACTTAAAAATAGAGTGTTACCGGCCACATCGTTATTACTGTTATGGGAAGGTCACGGATCGGGACCCCTGGTTAGGGGAATTTTTTATTCTCACGATTACGCTGCCCAAGAAAGGATTTTACAACATCTTGAGGGTACGGCAAGGGGTCGATCGGTTTTGTTTGTGATCCAAAATCCAGACCTTAAAAGAGCCTGCCAGAAAGTTTTAGGTCTATTGGAAGAAAAATTATGACACACGTAAGCGGAGAGACGTCTATTTCTGTTGCCGCCATGTCCCAAATCAAAGGCGTCACAAATTTGTCAGCGCTGTCTCAAAAAATAGAAGAGGCGGTCAATAAAACGGTGGCCGATGTTCTTAACGTTATCCTCTGGGGTGGTTTATGCCTTAATGCTTCGGATATTCATATTGAACCCGAGGAGACCGGCGCAAAATTAAGATTGCGCTTGGATGGAGTGCTTTATGATCTCTCTTCCATTCCCGCAAAAAGTTTCTCCGGATTATTATCGCGGATCAAACTTCTCTCTACTCTTAAGTTAAACATTACTGATCGTCCTCAAGACGGAAGGTTTTCTCTGAATGTGGAAAACGATACTCCGATTGAAATCAGGACATCAATCGTTCCGGCAGAATACGGAGAAACCGTGGTTATGCGACTGCTAAACCCCAAAAATATCATCTCCATAGAAAAACTGGGGCTCAGGAAAGACTTATTCGCGCTCTTCAATAAAGAAATACGCAAGCCCAATGGCATGGTTATCGTGACCGGACCCACTGGGTCCGGTAAGACGACTACGCTGTATGCTTTCTTAAAAGCCATTCAAAGCCCAAAGGTCAAAATAATCACCATTGAAGATCCTATTGAGTATCACCTGAAAGGAATTTCGCAAACTCAGGTTTCTCGCAACTATGATTTTGCCAACGGGTTAAAAGCCGTGGTGCGCCAAGACCCAGATGTAATCTTGGTTGGAGAAATCAGAGACAGCCAAACCTGTGATATAGCCCTGCAGGCGGCGCTTACCGGACACTTGGTCTTAACGACCCTGCACACCAATGATGCGGCCGGCACGATCGCCAGACTCATAGCCTTGGGCGCCAAGCCTTACAATATTGGTCCGGCAATCAACATAGCTGTTGCGCAAAGGCTTGCCAGAAAGATATGCCCAAACTGCGCCGCTCTCGAAAAAGTAACCCCGGCGGAATTGCATATATTAAAAGATGGGCTAAAAAGCGCGCAATCAAAAATAAAAATTGCTCCGCTCAACGATGAACTGCGCATTCCAAAGACAAAGGGTTGCGCCAAGTGTAGCGATACGGGTTATAAGGATCGCATAGGCATTTTTGAGGCCTTTATAGTTGACAGTAAAATGGAAAAACTGATACTCCAAACGTCTTCAATAGCCGAAATAAGAAACTTTGCCATCGAAAAAGGAATGATTACTATGCGCCAGGATGGATTAATAAAAACTCTAGAGGGCATAACCACTCTAGATGAGATAGAAAGAGTAACCGCAGAGAAAGACTAATTTGCCTTTGCGCTCAGAGCTGGGGGCCGCACCTTAGTTTGGGAACTGAAAGCTTAGAACTTGCCCGGGGAATAATCTCGCTGGCGCCAGATTACCCATTTCCTGGGGCAAATTCCTACCCCCAGCTCGGAGCGCAAAGGATTATATAACGGTATATTATATCAAACTATTATATGGATGTCAATAGGGCCGGGGGCACTCCCGGCGAAGAAACCCTAGACACAACGCTGCGCCCCAAAAAATGGAGCGAATACGTTGGTCAGGAAAACGTAAAAATGAATATCGGGGTAATTCTTGATGCCGCAAAAAAACGCGGGGAATCCCCGGAGCATCTGCTCTTTTACGGCATGAGCGGCCTGGGCAAAACGAGTTTAGCGCACGTGGTCGCAAATGAAATAAATTCAGCTTTATACGTAACTTCGGGTCCCGCCCTTGAAAAAGCCGGGGATTTGGCGGCCGTTTTGACCAACATGGATGAAGGGGCTATTTTATTTATTGATGAAATACACCGTCTGAATAAAATTGTTGAGGAATATTTGTATGCGGCAATGGAAGAATTTAAGCTGCGATTGATCGTGGGTAGGGGCCCCATGGCCAGAACCATGAGCTTGGATCTGCCGAAATTCACTCTTATAGGGGCCACCACCCGTCCCGCTCTTTTGTCAAATCCGTTACGCAACAGGTTTGGAGCCATATTTCAACTAAATTTCTATCTGCAAGAAGACATAGAAAAAATAATTCGGCAATCTGCCGGCGTCTTGGACATAAAAATAGATGCGGACGCGATACGGGCAATCGCCAAACGCTCCCGCTGTACTCCACGCGTCGCCAATCGCTTACTAAAAAGGGCGCGTGATTTTGCCCAAGTGGAGGGGGTGGATATTATTACTGAAAAATCATGCCTTAGCACTTTTGAGGCTCTTGGCATAGACGAGAAAGGCCTTGATCCTTCGGACCGCAAATTGCTGGAAATACTGATTACAAAATTAAACGGGGGACCGACCGGAATACAATCTTTGGCCGCCGCAACATCGGAAGAAGCCGAAACAATTTTAAACGTATACGAACCGCATTTAATGCAATCGGGTTTGATCGAACGAACGCCGCGCGGCAGAGTGGCCACCAAGCTCGCCTATCTGCATCTTGGCATAAAATATAAGGACGGCCCGAGACTTCTGTAGCGCGGAATTGCCAATCTTGCATATTTTTGTTAGCACTAAGGAGAGTGTATGAAATATTTATTTGCATTTTTCGCGGTCGTCCTGCCGGCCATTGTCTTGCCCTTTGGAGTTTTTGCCGAAGTGATTATTAATGAAATAGCCTGGATGGGGACGGAAAACTCTTTCTCTGACGAGTGGATTGAGCTATATAACTCAAGCAGCCAAACGGTTAATTTGGAGGGCTGGAAATTGATGGCAGATGACGAGAGTCCCAAAATCACGCTCTCTGGCAGCGTTGCGGCCGGAGGTTTTTATTTGCTGGAGCGCACCGACGACAATGCCGTGCCCGGAATAACCGCTGATTGGAGCGGGCCTTTTGGCAGCGGAGGTCTTAAAAACTCCGGGGAAAGACTGGTCTTATATGATAATCAGGGGGCCCTGTCAGATGAAGTCTTGGCGGCTTCCGGATGGTTTGCCGGAGACAACGCTACAAAACAAACGATGGAAAGAAAAAATACGTCCATTGCGGGGTCTAATCCTAACAACTGGCAAACAAGCCAGAATTCAGGCGGCACGCCCCGCGCCCAAAACAGCGCAGGATCCACCGCAGGGTCAACTCCGGAATCTAATCCGAAGCCGCATCAGTCGCCGGCTGAAGAGATGTCCCAGCTGGCAACGAACAATCAGCAGCAAACAAAAAATGAGCAACCGGTCCCAGGCCCCGCACCGGCTTCTTATCCTGACGGCGTGTTGTTAAACGAGATCCTCCCCTCTCCGGAGGGCCCGGACGACACAGACGAATTTATTGAAATACGCAACCTAAACGGCTTGGAAGTTAATTTATCCGGATGGCAGATACAGGATTCGGCCGGAAGCGTTAAAAATTATCTTATACCCAAAAATACGCTTGTCGCGGCAAACGGATTTGTGGTGTTCTTCAGGCCGCAAACTAACATAGCCCTTAATAATGAGGGCGATGGAGTTAGCTTACGCAAACCCGATGGTCGGGTCGCAGACGAAGTGAGTTATAATAAATCGCCTATCGGTCAGTCCTACAACAGAGACGGCCAGGAATGGTCTTGGAGTTCGCGGATCACTTCGGGTTCTCAAAATGTTATCGTCCAAGATCAAAATACTCCGCTCGCAAAACGCCAAAACTCTTCCGACAAAGATGGGGAGCGGTCTTTTTCCGCCGAGACCCGAGACCTTGCCGCAACCATTCTGCCGGCCACGGACAATGTAGCGAGACCTTTGGTGGCATTTGGCCTTGCCATGTTTTTGGCTTTAATGTCTTGCGCGTTATTTATCGCGCTAAAACGCAAAAAGAATAATAAGGATCTCGGTAATTATAAAATAGAGGAGATTTAAAATCATCGTGTCAGGACATTCCCACTGGAAAACAATAAAATATAAAAAGGGAGCAACCGACAGTAAAAAGGGGCGGACGTTTTCTAAATTGTCTCGCCAGATAACGATGGCCGTAAAGGAGAGCGGATCCAGCCTTCAAACCAATCCAAAATTAAAAATAGCCGTAGAGCAAGCTCGCGAACTTAATATGCCGGGAGAAAACATAGATCGGGCTATTAAACGCGGTACCGGAGAATTGGAGGCGACTTTGCTGGAAGAGGTGCTGCTGGAAGCCATGGGGCCCAAGGGGATATCAGTGCTGATTGAGTGTATTACCGATAATAAAAATAGAACATTGGGCGAGATCAGACAGATTCTAAATCAACATGGGGGAAAATTAGCGAATGAGGGCTCTTTAAGGTGGATGTTTAACCGCAAAGGAGTTATAACTATAGTGGCTAGTGCGCTCGATATATCGGGCGGCACGCCCGATATCAATAGAACCGGAGCATCTCAAAGCGCAGAGGGCTTAGAAATGGCCGCGATTGACGCCGGAGCCGAAAATATTGAGTGGCGCGGAGACGTTCTTAACGTCTACACGGATCCCGAAGCTCTTGCTGAAGCAAAGAAAACCCTTGAGATGAAAAATATCAAAATAGAGTCATCGGGTCTTTATTGGGTGGCGCGAGAGACGATATTAATAAGACCAGATGCCCATCAAGCAATAGAGAAACTTTTTGAAGCTCTTGATGAAAATGACGCCGTGCAGGAAATATATTCTAATATAAAAGAGGGGTGAGATTCACATATGACAATCTTAGGCATTGACCCGGGTACCGCCATTACCGGATATGGAGTGATTGTGGTCCAAAAATCTCCAAAATGCATAACATATGGCTGCATAAAAACAGATCGGGGTCTGGCCGATTCTGAACGTCTTAGGCGCATTTATGTGGCGTTGATAAGATTAATAAATGAATATCGCCCCGACGTGATGGCGGTTGAAAGCATATATTTCTTTAAAAATATGAAAACGGCTATGCCCGTTAGCCAAGCAAAAGGAGTAATACTGTTGGCTGCGGCGCAAAAAAAAGTCAAAACGTTTGAATTTACCCCGTTGCAGGTCAAGTCTGCCGTAACCGGATACGGCAAGGCCGACAAGCGACAGGTCCAGAGGATGATAAGGGTTACCTTGAGACTAAAAGACATTCCGAAGCCCGATGATGCCGCCGACGGCCTTGGTCTGGCCCTTTGCTGTATGTATTCCCTAAGAAACAGCAAGGATTGACAGGGTTTTTGGGCCTCCTGTGGCGGTTGCTTACATTGAAAATATGATTATGATAAAAGAAACAACCGATATATCGACGGCTTCGTTGTAAAAATTAAAATATAGCATAAGCCGCCGCCATAATGCATGCCCCGAAGTGAGAAGCTAGACAAGCTCGCTCGCGGAGCGAGCAACATTCGCCGTGTCTAGAATTGACCCTCTAATGTAATACTTGCGCATGCGGAATTAAGATAGTTTTAACAAATAATTAAGCCAGGAATTGGTCTAGTTTTCACTTCGGGGCATGTTTAGAGACGGAAAAGGTCGCCAGATTTATTAATTTTTACCTACCATCATATGGAAAAAATATATGCTGGTCCAACTAATCACTGCGGCAGCTGCGAAGAAGACGCAACGGAAGCAGAGACGACAAAAGACGCAGGATCCGACCAGGAATAATTCATACATCCCCGCCCAAACTTAAATCAAGGCGTCCGGCCTAAAACTTCCGGTACTGTGAATGGGTAAGTTAATGGATAATAAATTAAATAATGAGAAAGGTCGTAGAAAAACCTAATATAAAATTATGATCGCTGAGGATAAAATTACATCTAGCCTGACAGATCCGGAAGACGATGATGTAGACGACATCGCGGAGGATAACGACGCAAAGGACGATACGGATGACGACGAAGAAGAGTTAAATTCTACGGATGACGCATGAGATAGCGTTGAATAAACAAAAACCCGCCCTCGTGGCGGGTTTTTGTTGAAAGATTAATCTATGCGACCCTTAATTTAATAATCTTTCTTTTCCCTACCGCCACAGTCATGCCTTTTGTGGGCATAAGTTTTTGAGAAACGTCAAGATTAGTTTCGCCGTTCACCCTTACCCCGCCCTGTTTTATTAGACGCCTCGCCTCCCCCCTTGACCCTGCAAGCCTCGTCAATACTAGCAAATCAACAAGTGAGGAGGAACCTCTTTTAATTTTTACAATCGGTACCGAAAGGGGCAACGATCTTTCCGTAAATACTTTACGAAACTCGTCTTTGGCCTCTTTGGCCAAAACCTCTCCATGATACATCTTCACGATTCTGTGGGCCAGCACCGTTTTAACGTCTTTCGGATTAATGTTTTTTTGGCGCAACCGACGTATAAGGCCGCGCACCTCTTCTTCTTTTATGTCAGAGGCAAGAACAAGATACTCTTCTAGAAGCTCATCGCGCAAACGCATTATTTTTCCGAACTGCTCTTGGGGCGGATCGTCTATATAAACACAATTGCCCCAACTTGTAGACATTTTGCGTCCATCAATGCCGGTTAACATTCGCAAGGTAATAATGTCTTGAGGTTTTTCTCCGTAAATCCTCTGAATTTCCCTTCCCGTCTCTAAATTAAAAAGCTGGTCCGAACCGCCCATCTCAACGTCTGCTTTGACCGCGTGGGAATCAAAACCCTGCAGTAGGGGGTATAATATTTCGTGCAGGCCTATGGGTCGCAAGCCTTGCCAGCGTTCCTTAAAGTTGCGCCTTTGAATCATCTGTTGGGCGGTAAAGCGCGAGGCCAAACGTAAAAGCTCGTCTATTTTCATCTTGCCCAACCAGTCCGAATTGTACCTTACCTCTGTTTTGGAAATATCTAAAATCTTTCCCGCCAGCCTTTTGTAGTTTTTCATGTTGACGCTGATTTGGTCGGGCGTAAGGGTCCTACGCATGGCCTGCTTGTCGGAAGCGTCGCCTATCCGGGCCGTAAAATCTCCGATGATAAACACGATCTTGTGGCCCATCTCCTGAAAAAAACGCAGCTTCCAAAGAGCCGCCGATCGGCCCAAATGCAGGCGCGGGCCGGTTGGATCAATGCCATATTTAATTCTCAGCGATCTACCGGAAAACAGGGCCTTCGTAAGGTGTTTTTCATCCGCAATTTTTTCCACCCCGCGACTCAGAAGGTTTTTAATTTTTTCTTTCCTAGTCATTAACTTTTAAATAACATGGTTTGCTAAAATAAAAAAGCGGTGGTATGATTGGAGGGTTAAAATTTTAACGATGCCCAAAAGGATTTCAGGCATAAAAATAAAATATGGCTGGGGGGCTGCAACCATGCGGGGCCATATCGGCAAAACAATCGGTGTCTCTTTTGTCTTGTCAGCAATAGCCTTTCCGCTGTTGTTTGTTTATTATGCAAAAGATTTGCCGAGGCCCGAAAAATTCACGGAGAAAAAAACGATAGAGTCTACCAAAATATACGATTCGTCCGGAGAGGTTCTGTTGTATGAGCTTTATGGAGAAGAAAAAAGAACCTTGGTGCGCCTGGAAGATGTGCCGGACCATTTAAAATGGGCCGTTCTCGCCGCTGAAGATAGTAATTTTTACGGCCATTTCGGACTAGAACCGAGCGCTATAATCCGCTCTATTATAGCCGATATTAAGTTGGGACAACCTGTCTATGGAGGATCAACAATATCTCAACAGCTCGTAAGGTCGGCGTATTTAAGCACGGAAAAAAGCCTTTCACGAAAAATCAAAGAGGTTATTTTGACTTTGGAGCTTGAGCGAAGATATTCAAAAGATCAAATCTTGGAGTTTTATCTCAATCAAGTGCCTTTTGGCAACAATGCTTACGGCGTGGAAGCCGCAGGCCAGACGTATTTTAACAAAACCGTCAAAGAACTATCCGTGGCGGAAGCCGCAACCCTGGCCGCGCTGATTAAAAAACCGAGCTACCTTGGGGATTTGGCCAGCCATAAAAACGACCTGCTGGCGAGGTCTGCGTACGTATTAAGAAGAATGTATCAAGACGGATACATCACCGAAGCACAAAAAGACGAGGCCCTTAAAGAAAATCTGCGGTTCGGAGACGTATACAACTCTCTTAAGGCGCCACACTTTACTCTTGCGGTGGTTGAACAGTTAAAAAAAATATATGGCGATGATTTTCTGCGGGAGAACGGCCTTAGGGTGTATACTTCGCTGGATTGGGAAATGCAGGAACAGGCCGAAAAAATAGTGCTGGAGGGTGCTGAAAATAATAAAGCTTTTAATGCGTACAACGCATCCATGGTTGCAATAGATCCGCTTACGGGCCGCGTTTTGGTAATGGTTGGGTCCAAGAATTATTTCGGGGAATCAGAGGGATGTTCCACCGGGAATGGCTGTATGTTTGATCCAAAAGTCAATGTTGCCACCTATTTCCTGGGCAGACAGCCCGGCTCTGCCTTTAAGCCTTTTGTGTATGCTACGGCTTTCAGAAAAGGCTATACGGATCAAACTGTCGTAGTTGATGAGCCTACCAATTTTGGCGTATACGGAGGAAAATTTTACGAGCCGCAAAATTTTGACGGCAAATTCAGGGGCCCGGTCACTCTAAGACAAGCCTTGGCCCAGTCTCTTAATGTCCCGTCCGTAAAGGTCTTGGCATATCTTGCGGGCCTGAATGACAGTATTAAAACCGCTCAAGACATGGGCATAACGACCCTGAATAATGACCCGTCTTATTACGGCTTATCCTTAGTTTTGGGTGGAGGAGAAGTAAAGCTTTTGGATATGGTCTCCGCTTACGGCGTTCTCGCTTCCGATGGAGTTAAAGTTGCGCCGGCAACGATCGTGAAAATACTCGATCAGCGTGGAAGATTGATATATGAAAACAACAAAACTCCGAAAAGGGTTTTGGAGGCTGACGTAGCCAGACTGATATCCGATATCTTGTCGGACAACAAGACCAGAAGCCCCATTTTTGGTGCAAATTCAAGTTTATATATTCCGGGATATTCCGTGGCAGCCAAGACCGGCACTACTCAGGACTTTAAAGATGGATGGATTCTGGGCTACACGCCGAATATTGTTGTCGGGGTGTGGGCCGGCAACAATAACGGAGCTCCTATGTTAAAAGAGCCGGGCGTTGTGGTGGCCGGACCCATTTGGAAGAGGTTTTTTACCGAAGTGGTTTTTGGGCAAAAATAAAGCGGGCAAACCGCATCAGACAGACCTGATGGGCATTACCACATACAGGTACGTAGCGTCCGAAACCGGCTTTAATGCGGCCGGTTTATCGTTTTTTTGCAGCCCTAAAATAACTTCTTCTCCGTTGATGTTGTTTAGCCCATCCATTAAAAATCTCCAATTAAAATCTGCCTTTACTTCGTCTCCTTCGCATTTGCACTGCATTGTCGCGCTGTATTCTCCAGACTCTGGATTTTGACTGAAAAAACTCAATTCCCCGTCTGACGGTTTAACCGTCAGGCTTATTTCGTTGGTCTTGGGACTTAGAATGCTTGCCGCCCTTAAGTTACTAATTAGTTTATTTTTATTAATCGTGGCCTGCGTATCGTATTTTCCGGGAATTATATCTTGATAGCTAGGGAAGTCTCCTTCGATCAATCTTGAAATTAATTGGACTTTAAGTTGCGGGGCTTTATTATCGTATTCAAAGGCAATCTGATTAGGCGCCAGATGTATATTAAGTTGTCCTTCTTCGTTTGAAAACAAGCTTATTAGTTCTTTTACGGCTTTTGACGGAACTATAAAAGAGTACTCTTCTCTTTGGACATTGTTTTCGTTCTTATCAAAAAACAAGTGTTTTTCGGAGAGCCTAAAACTATCTGTTGAGGCCAAAACAATGCCTTCGTGATGAATTTTAAAATAAACCCCCGTTAACTCGGGTTTGTTGTTGCTAACAGAGGTGGTATTAATGATCTGGTTCAGGCCAGCGCATAATAGGGAATTTTCTATTTTAAACACGCTGGTCTCTTTTAGTTCCGGTATGAGCGGGAAATCGTCCAATTTACAAGAGTTTATATGTGTATTAAAATTGTCTCCCTTAATTATAAGTATATTGTTTTTATCTTCTAATTCTATTTTTTCTCCGGGTATAGAGTTTAAAAGATTGCATAATAATTTAGCCGGTACGACGACTTGTCCGTCTTTGTCATTTTTAGCCAGCACTCTATAATTTATTGCCATCTCTAAATCAGTTGCGGATAAACATAGAATGTTTTTTTCGGTTTTAAGTAAAACGTTGCCCAAGATAGGTAGACTCATAGATTTTGGAGTTATTCTGTCAATGGACTGTAAGGCGCGTTTTAAATTTTCTTTTAATATATATATTTTCATTATTGTTATTGCTCTAATCGTATTTCTAACGTTTACGCTTAAAAGTATCTAATAAGAAGTGTTTCGACGGTGGATAAAAAGCTTAAAAAATGTCAGCAAAAACAAAAGTTTTAATATGTCCACAAACCTTCCACTCGACTTCCCAAGAAAATTAGGCGTAAATTCGCTGCTTTATCAACTCGATCTCCTCTGTTAGTTTTTCGTTGGTTTTGATTTCTTGCGTTATCTTGGAACAGCCGTGCATAACAGTGGTGTGGTCTTTCCCGCCGAACTTCCTTCCTATAAAAGGATAAGAATGTTTTAGTTCCTCTCTTAATATGTACATAGCTACCTGCCTTGGTTTAACTATTTCCTTTTTTCTGGAAGGAGCCAAAAGATCTTCTTCTTTGATGTCATAAAAATCAGAAACAACCTGGACAACCTTTTTATGGTTAACTCTTTTAAGGGGATTCAAAATAATATTCTTAAGCAGGGCCTTGGCCACGGCCAGGTCCGCGATTTTATTATTAACATCTTGATAGGCCATAAGCCTATTCAGGGCTCCTTCTAGCTCTCTTATGTTTCTTTGAAAATTAGAGGCGACATACTCCAAAACGTCATCCGGCAACTTAGTTCTTTTCTCTTGTGCCTTGGCTTTCAATATCGCCATTCTGGTTTCAAAATCCGGATAATTGATGTCTGCTATCATGCCTCCCTCAAATCGCGAACGCAGCCTGTCTTCCAGCGATGGTATTGCCTTTGGGGGCCTATCGGAAGAAAGGACTATCTGTTTATTTTGACCATACAGACTATTAAATAAATGGAAAAACTCTTCCTGGCATTTTTCCTTGCCAGCGAAAAACTGAATATCGTCTACAATTAAAACATCCGCGCCCATATACAAGTTTTTGAACCTTTCCATGGTCTTATTTTTAATGGCGTTGATTACCCCGTTGATTAATCGCTCCGACGGCACATATTTTACCACCTTACCGGATTCCTTATTTAAAACCTCGTTGCCTACGGCCTGCATGAGATGAGTTTTGCCGAGCCCTACGCCTCCGTAAATAAACAAAGGATTGTAACTGTGCCCCGGGTTTTTGACCACGGCAAGAGCTGCCGCTTGAGCCAGATCGTTGAAAGGGCCCACTATGAAGTTCTCAAATCTGTATCTGGGGTTTAGGTTTGTTTCTTTGTTGACCGTAAACTCCTGGAAAGACGGCTGCAGTTCAAAGTTTTTCATTACAAAATCATCCCTTTTAATTTTTAAGGCTTGTCCCGCGACCATATATTTAACTTCTTTTACATCGCCATCAAGACTATGCAGGATTTTGGCAATCAGCCTGTTATATTTATTTTCAATCCACTCCCTTGAGAAATTATTAGGAGTCGCGATAACCACCTGTCCTTTCTGTTTCTCCATGATAGAGGTGTTTTGAAACCAGGTAGCGAAATTAGCCTGCGATATATGGAATTGTAGCTGGGCAAGCACCGCCTGCCACATTTCTTCTTTATCCATAAGAATAGATTTTTATCGGTTCAAAGCCCGCCGCGGGCTACGACCACCCTAACAAAATACACGACGCTTAACAAGATTATTGATTAAGCGCTGCTGGCATTATAACACGTGATGCGACCAGGGGAAATGAGACTAAAAAAGAGCGGCCTGTGTAAAAATTGTGGATATCGTGTGCATCAAGCCCACCATTTAATTATTGACGTATGTTTTACTGACTGCTACATTAAATATGCCCCGTCTGTTGCGGGGTCATAATATAATTATGAGCATCACCTACAAACCCAAAAAGAAAAAAAGACTTAGAACCCATGGTTTCCGTAAGCGGTCGCGCTCCGTCGGAGGAAGAAGGGTGCTTCGCAACAGGAGGAAAAAAGGCCGCTGGAGGCTAGCTCTATAATATGATGTCACCATCTAACAGGCTTCGGGCGCGAGACATAAAAACCATCCTGAAATTAGGGAGAACCGTGCCATGCGATCAGCTAGTCTTTAAATTTATAGCGGCTAGCGCGCTGGACACATCGGACGTGCCGCCCGCTATAACCGGCGTCCATCCAAGAAGCAGGTTTGCGTTTATTGTCGGCAAGGTTGTTTCCAAAAAGGCCGTAGTCAGAAATAAATTAAGGCGGCGCCTGCGCAGCGCGGTATGCGCGATCGCGCCAAATCTTAAAAAAAACGTAGACGGTATTTTTATAACAAGGACTAACGCGGCGACATTAACATATTCCGATATTCAAAAACTCGTCGTCCGCGTTTTTAATAAAGCAGGATTAATCTAAAATCATGTTTGAGTGGATTATCAGCGTATTCAATTTATTTATACATCAGCCCCTTTTAAATATGCTGATTTTGTTTTATCAGTATATACCGGGCAACGATTTTGGTTTAGCCATTATTGCGCTTACGATAGCCGTGCGCGTGGCGATGTATCCGTTAAACCAGGCCGCCATACGGTCGCAAAAGGCCCTGGCAGATCTTCAGCCGCATATAAAGAGCGTCCAAGACGCCTGGAAGCACGACAAAGAACGGCAAGTACGGGAGACCCTAACGGCATATAAAAAAGCCAACATCAATCCCCTTTCAAGTCTTTTCCTCGCAGCCGTGCAGCTTCCGGTTCTGATAGCCCTTTTTCGTATTTTTGGAACAAATATTAACGATGGCAGCATAAACTCGTCGCTGTATCCTTTTGTGGTAATAGGGCAACAGCTGGACCCTCATTTTTTAGGAGTAATTAACCTGGCAGAGCCAAATTTTATTTTTTCCTTAGCGGCTGGGGGGCTGCAATTCGTGCAGACTAAAATGCTAAGCGGCAAGGCGCTAAAATCCAAAAACAATCAGGGGGACTTTAGCGAGATTATGCAAAAACAGGCCCTTTATTTTTTGCCGCTGTTAACCGTTTTCGTGCTGCTGAACCTGCCTTCTGCACTAGCCTTTTACTGGGTCGCAAGCACCATTTTTGCCATAGGGCAGCAATATTTATTGCTTAAAAAGAAATCCACCAACACATGATCGGCGAAGACAGGCTTATTGAGGCCAAAAAGATTATACGGGATTTTTTTGCAAGACTGGGCGAAGAACCCGAGATCGATCTTAATATAGAAAACGAAAACAGCTTTATGGCAAATCTGGCAATGGAAGACCCGAGATTTTTTATAGGACAAGGAGGGCAAGCTCTCGCGGCGATCCAGCATTTATTGAGAGCGATGTTAAGGCGCGGTCTTGGGGAAAATATCTACCTAATTTTAGATATCAACGACTACAGGAAAAACAAAATTTCATACCTCAAAGATTTGGCGAGATCCGCGGCTGAGGAAGTGGCCGCAAGGGGTCTCGCAAAAGAACTGCCGCCAATGTCGGCATTTGAGCGCAGAGTAGTGCATCTAGAGATCGGGACAAGAGAAGACGTTCTTACCGAAAGCATTGGCGAAGAGCCGGAAAGAAGGATAGTCATTAAGCTGCGCCAGTAAAGTATTTTCTAAAACAAAAAAGCGCCCCGGGGCGCTTTTTTGTTTTATGAACCGTTCTATTCGGCGATTGGAATCACAAGCATGTGTCTAGCCTCATTGTCGCCGATATGGTTGTCTTTTAAGCGGATGTCGCTCGCGTCAAACATCTCTCCCCTGCCGTCTTTTCTGAAGAGGATGGCTAGAAAACTGCCCTGTAGTTTTAAAGACGAAGCTTTG
>CAYJUL010000005.1:9364-18139 GCA_964373345.1 uncultured Candidatus Saccharibacteria bacterium | reverse complement strand
AAAAACGAATTGACGATTTTGAAAGAAGAAAAGAAAATTTTTTAATCATAAAATTCATAAGATTTAGGCCGTAAAAACAGCGGAATGCTGATTTTTTGTTTGGGCTTGACTTCTGGACCATAATATGCTATACTTAAAGCGTTATCGGAAATCTGAAAACCGATAATCTCTGCGGTAATAGTGCCGTAGAAAACACAGTACCTTGAGGAGGTACAAAATGACTGTTCTCGTCTGGATCATTCTAATGATCGTGACACTCCCGCTGAACGGTGTGGCGCTGAAGCTGTTGTGGGGCTGGTTCATGGTCCCTACCTTTGGCCTCCCGGTGATCTCGCTGGTGCAAGCCACGGGCATCGCGCTCGTCATCAGATTTCTGACCCAACGGCACATTCCGAGGGACGAGGACGAGGAAAAGCAGTTGTTCAATCACGAAATCTTTGTCCCCGTACTCGCCATCGCTTTCGGCTGGAGCGTTCACCTGTTCATGTGACGGACAATCCGTCACCACGAGCCCCCGCGAAACACGTTTTCGCTCGGGGCTCTATTTTTTGTTTTCGCCCCGCGCCATATTGACTTGACAAAGTTGATAATAGATGCTAAAATATAGGAATTGCGGAGGGGCAACTTTCCAAGAGGAAACCTAACTCGTTTCCTCTCACCCCTCAGTTCATAAAATCATTTGTGGACTGAAAGATGGGACATTAAAAACAAAATATTGGATAAGGAGGGTTCTAATGATTGTTGGATTCTTGGCTTTTATGGTTTTCATGGCCGTTATTCTTGCTTTCTGGGAAATCCAGATTGAGGGCAAGGATGGATGGGCGGGAAAAGCACCCTGCTGGCGCATCGAGAAAGAATGGGTCGTAAAGTTAATGGGGGGCAGACCGCTGACTGGTTACCATTTCTTCATGACGATATTCTTGATCGCTTTCGTCCACTTGCCGGTTTTCTTTACTGTTTGGAGCTGGCGGCTGGAGATTCTCTTGTTCGGGTTTTATCTGGGCATGACGCTGATCGAAGACTTCTTGTGGTTCGTTTTCAATCCGCATTTCGGAATAAAGAACTTCAAGAAGGGAAAGATCTGGTGGCATCCTAAGTGGTTGGGGCCGGTACCTGATTACTACTGGTTTACGGCCGTTATCGTTGTCCTCTTGATTTATTTCGGGAGAACAGCGATCTGAAAAGGGGAAGCGAAGGAGGGCTTCTAGCTCGTTTGTACTTCGCTTCCTTCTACCTTTTAGTTCATAAAGCATTGTGGGCTGAAAGATGGAAAATTTACTAAGAAACTAGATATTGATCTAGTTTTTTAGTTTTCTGGAATTTGCCGCCTCAACCCGAGGCTGATCCGCCTTTGGCGGAAAAGAAAAACTTGTCGCCGCCGCAGGAGGCGAAATGCGTCGGACTAATTCAAGAATACTACACCAAAACCTGCCTTCTTGATTTTTTGTTTTCGCCCCGCGCCTCAAAAACTTGACAGATATATAGTACTATGTTATACTAAAGCATAATTCCTACTTGTTATGGGTAGGTGGCTCCTCGGGGCAACGGGGTCGTGTTTCCTTCCCCCTAATAGGAAACAGGTTCTTCACAACAAGGAGGTCGTTATGATCCGCAAGATCACCGCGGGCCCGTCGAGAGAGGACCTCTTCGACGCTCTCCGGCTCCAGCACGCAAAGGGGAAGGTCTCCTTCACCCTAACTCCCGAGGCCCAGCAGTCCGGCTCGCGGATTAAGGTGCTGACAGAGACGTTAGAGGTCTTCGTCAGCGGCATCGGCACCGCGGATTGGAGCGGCAACAACTGGTTGCTTGACCTCTACGATCCGTCCGGCTATCTGGGGTCGCAACGCCTCGAGGCGAGCTTCAACACCAACAGCCGCATGGGCTGGGTGCGACCGATCCCGTAAACAGCGGCTTGTCCGCACAACCGGCCGCCCGCGCGAATCTTCGGATTCCAGGGCGGCTTTTACTTTTTGTAGAACGCGTCCGCCGGCTGACGGACACTTTTTAACTTTACTTTAGAATGAATTTTTGATATGCTTTGAAATCACAGTAAGAACACGAGGGGAGAGAGTACTTTAAAATGAGAATAGGTCTGGATTTTGATGGAGTGATAGCCGACGCATCACAATTAAAGTCCGAGGGAGTGAAACGCTTGTATGGTTTGGATATACCGCCGGGGCAATGCAAAAAGGAATTGGTAATAAATGCCGGCCTTCTTACCGACGAACAATATCGTCAGCTGCAAAAAGCGATATACGAAACCAGAGAGTTCGGTTTTTTAATGAATCCCGTGGATGGCGTTTTGGAATACCTCCCAAAACTTATTAGTCAAGGCCATGATATTGTTGTCATAACATCAAGGGGCACAAACGAAATTGCCATAGCCATCGCGCAGGAATGGTGCGCGTCTTACGGTCTTGAGCTGAACTTTATCGGGGTAGATTACCGCGATACCAAGGCTAACGCGGCTGCCGGACTTGATGTGTACATAGATGATGACTTTGATAAACTGGAACCTCTGGTCGGTTTAGTGCCAAATCTTTTCTTGATGTCATGGGACTATAATAAGCATATTGACGCTGGCGCTTTGGCACGGAGAGTTTCTTCCTGGAAGCAATTTTATCAGATCACCCAAAAACTAGGGCGCGTTAAATAAGGCGCCCTTTTGATTGACCCAAACAAATTCTTTCGTTGTTATAGCGGGATGTAGTCCGATATATCGAGCACTCTGCTCGATATAGACTTGCCTTGGAATTTTTGATATAAAATATATTAGAGAGGACATGATCTATATTTTTACAAAAAGAAGTTTAATTCTGCCTTTATTGCTGGTGGCCGTTTTTGTTTTGGGGGCAATTGCCGGCGTCTGGTTTCGCGACCAGCAACATCCCGCGCCGATTGCCGGAGTTATAAATCAGGACTTAAATCAACCCGAAGGCGTGGATTTTTCCCTCTTCTGGGATGCTTGGAGAGTTTTGCAGGAAAAATATCCGAAAGAATTGAAAACCCAGGAAATGGTTTATGGAGCCATATCCGGAATGGTAAATAGCTTGGGGGATCCATACACCGTGTTTATGGCGCCGCAGGAAACGCAGCGTTTTGAAGAAGATTACATAGACGGACGATTTGAGGGCGTAGGCATGGAAGTCGGTATAAGAAAAAACCAGCTTCAGGTAATAGCCCCCCTAGAGAATACACCGGCAAAGAAAGCCGGATTAATGGCTGGCGATAAAATTGTTAAAATCAACGATAAAGATTCTTTTGGCCTAACGCTTGACGAGGCTGTCAATTTAATACGCGGCCCCAAAGGCACGGAAGTAACCCTGTCCATTTTAAGAGAGGATTGGGCTGAACCTAAAAATTTTTCTATAATACGCGACGTCATCCAGATCCCTACGATCAAGTGGGAACTGAGGGAAGGCGATATTGCGTACATTCAATTATATCAATTTTCCCAGAAAGCCCTTTCGGATTTTGCGCTGATCGCGGAGGAAATCTCAAACTCACCGGCAGAAAGCATCATTCTTGATTTAAGAAATAATCCCGGCGGTTTTTTGGAAGTGGCGCAGAAAATAGCAGGATGGTTTTTGGAAAAAGACGAGGTGGTTACTATAGAAGAATTTGCCAAGGGCAATAAACAGATATATAAGTCTACGGGGAGCGGAGCTTTGTTGCGCTATCCCATCGTGATATTAATAAATCAGGGTTCTGCGTCCGCGTCCGAAATTTTGGCAGGGGCTCTTCGCGACAATCGCGGCATCAAGCTGATCGGAGAAAAATCTTTTGGCAAGGGATCCGTACAGGAGCTTGAAAATCTGCGGCAGGGCGCGTCTTTAAAGATAACCGTAGCCAATTGGCTGACGCCAAAAGGAGAATTGATAACAGATCGGGGCCTAGAACCCGATATTAAAATAGAAATGATAGAAGAAAATATTGCGGCTAAAGAGGATCCGCAGCTTGACGCGGCAATAGAGGCCTTAACGGCCCAAAATTAAACATACTCTGGGCGAAATATGCTGGTTATATTGCTTCAGGACCTGCCAAAAGTGGGCAATAAATACGATATCAAAGAAGTGGCTGACGGATACGCCAGAAATTTTTTAATACCCAAAAATCTTGCAAAAGAAGCAACGGAACAAGCTCTGAAATGGGTTGCGCTCCAAAAAGAAATTGCGCTTAAACGCGTGGAAGAAGATCTTAAGGGGATCCAGACACGAGCTTCGGATATAGATGGTGTTGAAATTACGCTGCCTGTTAAGGTGGGGGACGAAGGTCAGTTGTTTGAATCCATAGGGCAGCAAAAAATAGCCGAAAAGCTAAAGGAAGCCGGTTTTGATGTTAAAAAAAACCAAATCATGCTGGAGATCCCCCTCAAAGAGCTGGGCGAGTTTCCTATAAAATTAAAGTTTGACCATAATTTAGAAGCCGAAATAAAAGTAATTATTACGGAAGAAAAATAGATGGCGCGGTATATATTTATTGCCGGAGGAGTTATGTCCGGCATAGGCAAGGGCGTGGCTACGGCAAGTATAGGCAAAATTCTGCAAAGCAAGGGTTTTAGCGTTAGTGCGATCAAGATAGATCCTTATATTAATGTGGATGCCGGAACAATGAATCCGATAGAACACGGGGAGGTTTTTGTCACTTCCGACGGCACGGAGTGCGATCAGGATATAGGCAATTATGAGCGTTTTCTTAACAAAGATTTGAGTACTGATAATTATATGACGACCGGGAGAGTGTATCAGACGGTTATCAATCGCGAAAGAAATCTGGAGTACGGAGGGCATTGTGTTGAAGTTGTGCCTCACATCCCGGAAGAGGTTATTGCACGTATTAATAGGGCGGCCAAAAAAGATAAGGCCGATTTTATTTTGGTTGAAATCGGCGGAACGGTAGGGGAATATCAAAACCTGCTGTTTCTGGAGGCGGCAAGAATGATTAAGTTGCGCCAGCCCAAAAATGTTTTGTTTGTCCTTGTAAGCTATTTGCCGGTTCCCGAAATGATAGGGGAGATGAAAACAAAACCGACCCAATATGCGGTAAGGTCTTTAAATATGGCCGGGATACAGCCGGATATTATTTTAGCCAGATCATCCGTTCCTTTGGATCAGCCTCGTAAAAATAAAATTTCTGTTTTTTGCAACGTGGCCGAAAAAGACGTGATTTCGGCGCCGGACATAGAATCCATTTATGAAATACCTCTGAATTTTGAAAAAGAAAACTTGGGCCGCATAATTTTAAATAAATTCGGGCTGGAAGCCAAAAAAGAAGATTTAGAAGAATGGAAAAAACTTGTGCGCGTCATTAAAACGGTTGAAAAGCTGGTAAAAATAGGCATCGTCGGAAAATATTTTGAAACCGGAAAATTTGCTCTTATGGATTCTTACATTTCCGTGATTGAAGCGGTAAAACACGCCGCATGGTTTCACAATAGAAAACCGGAAATTGTTTGGCTGTCATCCGAAAAATATGAAAAATTTCCCGAGTCAATAAAAGAGCTAAAAGAATACGCTGGCGTAATTGTGCCGGGCGGATTTGGCGCAAGGGGAGTGGAAGGAAAAATAAAAGCGATAGGTTTTTGCAGGGTAAACAAAATTCCCTATCTGGGTCTTTGTTTTGGAATGCAATTGGCGGTAATAGAGTTTGCAAGAAACGTTTGCCGGTTAAAAAAAGCGCACTCCACAGAGTTCTGCGCGCTATATCACAAAATAAAAAATGCTTCTTGTCAAGAACCTGTGGTTGACGTTATGCCGGAGCAGAAAGCCCTGATTAAAGAAAAACGGTACGGCGGCACAATGAGGCTAGGGGAGTATAAGTGCAAAATAAGCCCGAATACGGTCAGTTCCAGGGCTTATTTCTCCGCCGCGCATGCGGCTCCGGAAGCCCAAAAAGACGCTAAGGGCTATATAACCGTTTCCGAGCGCCATAGACACCGCTACGAGCTAAATAATGCCTTTCAAGAGTCTTTGAAGGCCAAAGGGATGATCATGGCCGGCATAAACCCCGAAAAAGAGCTTGTGGAGATTATAGAACTGCAAAACCACCCGTTTTTCGTGGCTACCCAGTTTCATCCCGAGTTAAAATCCAGGCCTCTAAATCCGCACCCTTTGTTCCGCGAGTTCATACGGGCCGCAATGGTTCGACCCATTCGGCAGGCTCACCATAAATAAAAAAGGGCCGAAAATCTTCGGCCACCAGAATACATGAATTCCCCCTTGCGCGTATTAATGTTCTACGTTTATAATTTTAGTTATTTTTTGAGAATTGTCAAATCGTCTTATGCGTTTTGAAACAAAATGAACGATGCCTTCACGCAAGGCATACAAGGTATCGTCTCCGCCGCGTGCAACATTTTTTCCGGCTCTGAATTTTGTACCTCGCTGGCGTATAATAATCATGCCGGGCTTAACGCGCTCCCCGTCATATATTTTAACCCCCAGATATTTAGGCTGAGAGTCTCGTCCGAGCCTTGTAGATCCGGCCGCCTTGGTCTTAGCCATATGTTAAATATGTTATCAAACCTCAAACAATTCGTCAATGAAAAAATAGAGGAATTAAAATTCTACTGGCAGGAACATCAGGAACGGATTATTCTATTCATTATTGTTGTTTTAATCTCTTTGCTTTCCTTCGCGGTAGGGTACATTACGGCAAAACTCCAAGAAAAAGAACCTCTGCGTATTGAAACTAAGAATATTCAGAGCGAAATGGGCATATGAGAAATTTTTCCTTCAATAATCAAGTTATGCGGTTAAGTTTAGCGTTCTTTTTAATCTTTTTTGGCTATAATGCGGTTCAGCAATATATTACTACTTTCTTTTCCGAAATGGGAATTACCGAGGTTGGTTTTAGGTCTTTAATTATAATCTATCTTTTATTCTTTGTCTCGGGGCCCTTATCAGCAATTGGTGTTTCAAGATATGGCGCTAAAAAATGCATGATGGTCGGGTCTGTGTTTTATTTTCTATTTATCTTCTTCTTACCGTTGGCAAGTCCGTATTTGATATATGCCACTTCTATTCTTGCTGGCTTTGCCGCTTCTCTGCTTTGGACAGGTCAAAATAGTTATTTAGTAAAAGCAAGCGATGAAAAAGAATATGGGAAAAATTCTGGCCTTTTTTACACCCTTCTTACGCTAGGCTCTGCGGCGGGAATCCTGTTATTAGGATTTTTAGTATCCCAAACATCTTTTAAGTCTTCCTTTCTTATTTACTCGCTTTTGCCGATTGCCGGACTTGCCGCCCTAACGAAATTAAAAGACTTGAGAGCAGAAACAACGAAAAGTCAGCTTATATTGATGTCGAGGGTAATTGCGAACGTTAACGTATTACAAATTGCAGCATTTTATTTCGCATTTTCTTTCATCTTCGGCCTAGCCATCGGCATTATTCCAATTAATATAAAAGGCGCGCTCTCCCTCGCTTTTATAAGCCCTCTTATGTTTCTTTTCTGGATGATGCCTATCTTGCTTTCTTATGTCTTTGGAAAAACATCCGACATTACGGGAAGGAGAAATATGATATTTTTAGCTTATGGGGTCTGCGTTTTGGGGTTAGTTTCTTTATATATTGCCGTGGCTCAAACCGCCGCTATTCTTTTAATCTCGGGCGTATTTTTGCTAGCCTTAGCCTACGCTATTTACAGACCGATAAGTTTTGCGTTTGTGGGAGATGTTGCTACAGAAGAAAATCTTGTGTCGCTTACCGCCTTCTTCTGGATGGCGCAGAACATCGGCGTACTTTCTGCTTTGCTTATTTCCAGCAGAATACCGACCGAAACCTCTTATCTTGCCGCGGCCTTTGTTGTCTTAGCATCGCTAGCCATATTTCTTCCGACCCTCAAAACTGACACAAAAACAATCCGCTTGAAGCTCTCTCGATGTATGTAAGCACCGGGCTTTTAATCTCTATGCTTTCTTTCGCCGCGGGATATATTACGGCCAAAGTGGAAATCCAGAACCCTTTAATCATAGAAGATAGCTATCAATAAAATGATGCCTCCTTATCATCTTGGAATTATACCCGATGGAAACAGACGTTGGGCGAAAGAAAAAGGCCTGCCAACATTTGAGGGCCACCGCAGGGGTTTAGCTAAATTTAAACAGGTTGCGAAGTGGTGTAAAAAAAGGGGAGTTAAAATAATTACAATTTTTGGTTTTTCCACCGAAAACTGGGCAAGATCCCCGCAGGAAGTAAATTACTTGATGCGTCTTTTTTCCCGATCGCTCATAGATAATATTGGGGATTTTACTAGAGACGGGGTTCGTATTAAAATCTTGGGCCAAAAAAATAAATTGCCTAAATTCCTCAGGGCAAGCATTAAAAAAACCGAGAATCTGACGCGGCGCAATAAAGAATTGATTTTAAATATAGCCCTCAATTACGGCGGGAGGGCAGATATTGTTCAGGCAATAAAAAAACTCGTAATCCAGGGTGCTCCCGCTAAAAAAATTGACGAATTTCTTGTGGGAAAAAATCTTTGGACCGGAAAAATGCCAAATCCCGATTTAATCATCAGAACCGCGGGAGAACAGCGAATTTCGAATTTTCTTATCTGGCAAGGAGCCTATGCAGAACTGTATTTCTTGAGAAAATACTGGCCCGAGTTTACAGAACAGGATCTAAATGAAGCGTTGGAAGAATATCAAGCGCGTCAAAGAAGATTTGGAAAATAAAAGCGCGGCAACATCGTCACCGTCCTTTGGTTTTGTGCCGTTTGCCAATAAGAGTAGTGAGTTGCCACACAAGGGGTCGCTTTCGGGCGGCTCCCTTT
>CAYJUL010000005.1:7774-9264 GCA_964373345.1 uncultured Candidatus Saccharibacteria bacterium | reverse complement strand
TATTCTCTTAAACTATGAAATTTGCGGTGAGTATCCCTTAGGCGTTTTGAGGTTACGTGGGCGTAAATTTGGGTGGTGCCGATGTTTTTGTGGCCCAGAAATTCCTGCACCTCGCGCAAATCAACGCCCTGCATCAAAAGATCGGTTGCAAATGAATGGCGCAGGGTATGAGGAGTCGTAAATATCGGAATGCCGGCCAGCAGGGCATATTTTTTAACAATTTCTTCTACGGAACGGACCGATAGGCGCCTGGAAGCAGATCTGGGCCCTTTATAATTAATGAAGAGAGCCTTTTCTTTATCATGTCTCGTTGCAAAATATTCTCTGAGAGCATTTATGGATCTTTGGGAAAGATATACGGGACGGGGTCTTGCGCCTTTGCCGACAATAACGATTTCCAGATCTTTAATTTCGGATCCCAGTTTGATTTGTTCTTTATTTAAACTTATTAATTCCGATACCCGTAAGCCGGTTGAAAAAAGAATTTCCAATATCGCCCTATCTCTTGATCCGGAGACGGTATTTTTATCGGGCGAGCCCAAAAGGCGTTTTATCTGATCCAGGGTTAAAAACTTAATCTGCCTTTCCTGGGCTTTTGATTTGCCTAATTTTATTTTTTCCGCGCCCAGAGAGGATATATTTCGGTCGGAAAAGTATTTTAACAGGTTTCTAAGGGCAATTAGATAGTAGTTTTGAGTGCTGCGTTTTAAGGGTTCTTTTGAGGGGGTTAAACGGCCCGCCAAGTATACGCGGTATTTCCAGATATGCTCGTCGGTTAATTGGTCCGGTTTTAAACTCTCCAGATTGTTTTTCTTAAGCCAAATTTCAAAACTGCGCAGAAATCTCGCGTAAGTCAATTGCGATTTTTGAGCCAAGCCCCGTTCCACGTCCAGATACTCAAGAAAGCCTTTTATATGTTCAATGATGGTTTTGTTTTCGTCCCCCATATCATACTACGGTAAAGAGTTCTTATGCGAAGTATCCTATATTCATAATAACCCGCCTAGTTCGGCAAGTCAACACCACTTCCCCGTAAGGCTCGCTCGTGTATCTTTATAGTGTGCGGCGCCTAAATTTAGTCTGAGCACAACGCCCTGGGCTAAAGATTGCTTTTTATTAATTCTTTCAGCCGTTCCCACACACTCCGGCCTAACTTTTCAGCCTGCTCTTGGGCTTCATTCCTGATTTCCTGTTTTTCTTTTTCAAGCTCTTGTTGAATGATTTCCTGCGCTTTTTGCTTAATAAGAGGCTCACGCTTTTGCAGCTCTATATTGAGGACATTAAACAGTTTCCGGAAGAATCCTTCTGCTTGCGGCCAAACATACTTATCCCATAAAACCCGCCCCCACCCTATTATTTCTTTAAATATACCCATGGCCTCCTTTAACGCCTCTCTCAAGGCATCCGGCAATAATGTAAGAAATTTAAAAATAAAAGACATTATCTCTCCCGGTATGGACGGCAAAGCAAGCGTGTCTCCGGCGGCCAAT
>CAYJUL010000005.1:0-7674 GCA_964373345.1 uncultured Candidatus Saccharibacteria bacterium | reverse complement strand
AGACATTATCTCTCCCGGTATGGACGGCAAAGCAAGCGTGTCTCCGGCGGCCAATACAAAAATCGGCAGCAGCAACGCGCCCGCTATTGATAAAATAATTATAAAATGATATACTATCGACATAGGCAGGTTAACAATTAGAAAGGAGAGAAAGGTGTTGAGGAAGAGCTTCGTGAGCCTGTTCCTGACTATCAGCGCAGGCATTGTAGTGGGCTTGGCGCTAGGCTTTGTGCTAAAAACCGTTCTGTCTAACTTAGGAGTAGAGTGGTTCTTATTTGTATTTGTAGTGTGGCTCTTGGCGTTAGCATCACTCGTGCGGGCGCTCAAGTCCTAACCCCTACCTGTCCAGCCCAAAGGGAGGATTCGCGTCCTCCTTTTGCATTAGAAGAATTTTTGCCGCGTTTATCCTTTTCATGGTTTTTTGCTTTCCCAGCATCTCTGCTATTTCAAATGGTCCGGCCGATGCCTCTTTTCCGGTAAGCGCAACGCGCAAAGGCCATAAAAGCTGTCCGCGATCTCCCTTGCTTTTGGCTATCGGCATTATGATTTTTTCAAGGTTTTCTTTCTGCCAACCCGCCTCGCTTATTTCAGACAATAATTTCTCTAATTCGTCGATGGACTCTGCGATATCCCGGTCTGTCATATTTTTCCATCGTAAAAGCTCTTTATTATATTCTAGCACGTCTTTGAAAAAGAAATCCGTTAATTCAACAACCTCGGAAAGTTTTTTTAGACGTTCCTGATATAGGGCGGCGACGTTTTTAATATGATCAAGGTCAATTATTTCTTTTGTTTCCGTTATTGCGTAGTTTTTAGTTTTAAGCTCTGATTTTTCCTTCTGCATTTTTAGATTTCCGCTTTCTATCCAATACGGTACGCATAACTCTGTCAATTTTTCCAGCGGCATCTTACGAATATGGGCTCCGTTCAAATAATCCAACCTTGCCATATTAAACACCGCTCCGCCTTTCTGTGTTTTACCCAAAGCAAAATCTTCTACGAGTTCCTCAAGAGAATATAATTCTTTTTCCGTTGCCGGATTCCAGCCCAAAAAAGCCATAAAGTTAATTAAAGCTTCGGCGAGATATCCGGCCTCTCTATATTCGCTTACGGATACGGCTCCGTGGCGTTTGCTCAATTTAGACCTGTCAGAGCCTAAAATAAGCGGGAGATGCGCGTAAATGGGGCTCGTAAAACCGAGGGCTTCCTGCAATAAAATTTGCTTTGGAGTGTTGGAAATATGGTCTTCGCCGCGGATAACATGAGTTATTTGCATTTCAAAATCATCCACAACCGCGGCAAAATTATAAAGAGGCGTGGCTATATCTTTGGCAATAACCATATCCCCCATCAATGCCGTGTCAAATTCTATTTTTCCCCTAATCAAATCGTTGAACGCTACTCTTTTTGCCGGCGCCTTGAAACGAATGATGGATTTTTCGCCCTTCGCAAGCCGCATTTTTACCTCTTGTTCATTGAATTGTCGGCACTTCCCCGAGTATTTAGGCGCCTCTCCCCTACTCATCTGTTCTTGACGTTGCGCCTCCAACTCTTCCTCGGGACAAAAACAATAATATGTTTTTCCTTCTCCAAAAAGTTTTTCTAAATACGTTGCATACCTCTCTAGTCTCCCGCTCTGCCTATAGGGCCCGTAGTCACCTTTATAGCGGGCGGCGCGTCCGATATATCGAGCATTCTGCTCGCTATAGCGGGCGGCGCGTCCGATATATCGAGCATTCTGCTCGCTATAATTCCTGACTTTGGATTGTAATATTGGACCCTCATCCCATTCAATTCCCAACCAATGTAAATTTTCTAAAATATCTTGCTCCCATTGCGCATCTGATCTCTCAAGATCGGTATCCTCAATTCTTAAGATAAAGCTCCCCCCGTATTTTTTGGCAAACAAATAATTGAATAAAGCCGTTCTTGCGGTGCCGATGTGCAACGGTCCGGTTGGAGACGGAGCTATGCGAACTCTTGGTTTTTTTGTTCCTAATCCATAATTCATAATTCTATTGCATTAAGTATCCCAGCAAGTATTCGGCGATGACCTGAGCCGATTTTGGCGATGCGAAATTTAATGCCGCCTGTTTCATTTTATCCATTTCTGCAGGGTGTAAAAAAAGATGGTGTATTCTTTCCAGTAAAAAATGGGGGTAAAGATTGGCTTCTTCCAGAACCAAAGCGGCGCCATGCGAGGCGTAAGCATAAGCGTTTTTATATTGATGATTTTGAGCGGCTTCAGGCAGGGGCACTAAAATGCTTGGCTTGCCGGCTGCTGCGATTTCAAATATCGTGCCGGAACCCGCTCGTGCAATGATTAAATCGGCCATTTTGTACATATTCCGCAGGTCCTGTTCGCGCAAAAAAGAAAAAGCATGATAATATTTTTTAAGTTCCGGCGGCATGACCACTTCCGCCTCAGCCTCAACGGCACGCAAGTTTAAATCCCCTGTTTGGTGCAGAATTTCATAATACTGCAAAAGCTCCGGAAGAGCCGCCAAAAGAACGTCGTTGATTCTTTGCGCTCCTTGGGAGCCGCCGGTGATAAAGATAGCCGGTTTTCCGCCCATGATGTTAAACTTCTTTTTGGCTTCGTCCTGAGAACCCTCAAGAAGGTTACGCCTGATGGGGTTGCCGACGGTTATGCTTTTTACCGGTGAAAAATATTCGGTTTTGGGGAAAGCCGTAAATATTTCCAGAGCAAAACGATTGGTAATTTTTTCGGCTAGGCCCGGCGCGACGTCGGAAGCGTGCAAAAATATGGGAATTTGAAGAAGCCAGGCCGAAATAATTACCGGAAAAGATCCATAACCTCCTTTGCTGAAAACTATATCGGGAGCCGTAAAAAACAAAGACCATAGCGCCTGCGCAACGCCTATTGGAATCTTTATAAAAACATCAAAGGCATTTTGCAAAAAACTTTGCCAGCTTGTGTGTCTGCGCAATTTACCGCATAAAATGGTTTTTACTCTTATGTCTTCTTCTCTTAGCATCATGGCTTCAAAAGGGTCGTGCGGCCCAACGTAAAAGAACATAAGATTCTCGGACGGATACAATAATTTTATTTCGCGCACGATGCTTACGATTGGCATTACGTGTCCGCCCGTACCGCCCCCGGTAAATAATATCTTGATTGCGTCTGTCATTTTATTTGTCGCCTTTAGAAATGTTTAGCAAAAGACCTATACCCACCATTTCCGTTATCAAGTGGGAACCTCCGTAAGCAAGAAAGGGCAGGGGTATGCCGGCTAGCGGCAGAAGACCGGTTATGGATCCGATATTTACAAATGCCTGTAAACCTATCCAAGAAGTTATTCCAAGGGCCAGAAGTCGCCGGAATTCGTCATTTGTGCCTTTGGCTATTTTTATTCCCCGCCAGCATAATATTAAAAAAAGAGTTATTACGAGGATTGCTCCGATAAAACCAGTTTCTTGAGCGAGCACCGCAAAGATGGCATCGGATATCGCGGCCGGCAGAAATTGCAGGTATTCCTGGCTGCCTCCCAAGCCAAGCCCGGTTAATTCGCCGGAACCCGTCATAATCAAGGCCTGTTGAATCTGATAGCCCTTGCCCGTGGGATCTAAAGAGGGGTTTAAAAAAACCAGCAGACGATCCATCCTATAGGGCGCGAGCCCTACCAGAATCCCAAGGGTTATAATGCCAAAGATCATCATTGCCAAAGTATGCGAGAGTGGCGTTCTTGCCACAAAATATACTAAAAAAACTGTTGCAATTATGATACCCAGCGTACTAATATCCGGCTGCAAAACAAGAAAAACCGTGATAACCGCGACCATGATAAGAAATGCCCATAAACCCTTTTGAAATATTTCATTTCTGGAGTAAGCGCTTCGCTCTCGGCCAAGCCGCGACGCAAACCAAGCGCTAAGATATAAAACAAAGGTTAATTTTAAGAATTCTGCGGGTTGAAACAAAATAGGTCCAATGGCAATCCAGCGCGAAGCGCCTCCCAAAGAAACTCCGATCCATGGCAGGAAAGCGAGCGCTAAAAGAAAAATATTTATCAGAAGAAAAAATGGCGCCCAGCGTTTAAAAAATTTTAGGGAGATGGAAAAGGCCAGGATTCCCAAGATGATTCCGGGAATCAAAGCGAAAATTATTTGATGAAATAAATATGCCGTGGCGGAACCAAAGTTTTTTACTGAAAAAGCCGCTCCTGCGCCAGCCAAAATAAGGATACCGAATAAAATCAAAATTGCCGCAGATGCAAACAGCGTGTAATCTACGCGATTTTCCGCCATATTATATTATATCACACCCCGTAAGAAATTAAGTGTTTGTTGCGTTACTCTTACCGCTGGCTTTTACGGCTCTTTTAAAAGAGTTTCCCCTGTCTCTGTAGTCTTGAAACAATCCAAAACTGGGCGAGGCTGGCGACATTAAACATATTTTTCCTTTCTGCGTATTCCTTAGGGCAAGGGCTACCGCTTTTTTCATATCCTCAACAACAAAACAAGATAGGACCTTTTGCGCTTTTTGTTTACTAATACTTTGTGCCATCCTTAATCCGGAGGGCGGAAACAAAATAAGCGTTTTGATGTGGCTTTTAATTATTCTTTGGGCTAATTTGTCAAAATTCACTCCCCTATCAAATCCGCCGGCAATTAAAGTTTCTACGTTGCGACCCAAATAATCCAGGGCTTCCATCGCGGCCTCGGGTATGGTCGCCAGCGAATCGTTATAAAAACTTATACCTTTTGCCGTGCCGGCAAATTCAAGACGATGCTCAAGCGGCCGAAAGTTTTTTAGGGTCGTTTCCGTAACCGTCTTTTGAATTTTGAGTATTTTAGCTACTGCTCTGGCGGCATTTCGGTCTAATTCATAATATTTCCCCCGGATTGGAATTTTTTGAGCTTTTGATTGCCGGGCAATATTTCGTACCGGCCGGCTTCCGGTATTAAAGATCAGATAATCCGTCCTCTTTTGCCACTTTGCGATATTCGCCTTGGCTCGCGCGTATTCCTCAAAGTTCTTATAGTAATCTAAATGTTCCGGATAAATATTTAATAAAACGGCGATATGCGGAGATTTTTTAAGACCGGCCAATTGATGGCTGGAAAGTTCATAAACAAAATAATTATCCGGTTTGGCTTTTAATAACGAGCTGAGGGCCGGCCTACCTATATTTCCTACTAAATATGCCTTAAAGCCGGCTTTCTTTAGTATCTGATAAATCATTGAAGCCGTTGTGCTTTTTCCCTTGGTACCGGTGACGCCAACGATGGTTCCTGGACAATTGTCAAAGAAAATTTCGGTCTGCGAAGTAACAATTTGTCCTTTTCTAAGAAAAGGTGAAATCATTTTTGGTGGAATCCCCGGGGACTTAATAATGATGCCGTAATTCTTAATTGCTTTAAGATAATTTTTTCCCGGGTGCCATTTTGTTTTTCCATCTCTCTTATGCTTTGCGCTTTGCCATGCGCTATTTGAAATTTGATCCGCAACGCCTAAAACCGCTCCAATAGACTGAGCTTGTAAAAATTGGAGCGTGTCTTTCCCTTCCCGGCCAAAACCCAGAACAAGAATTTTTTTAGTTTTGAGTTCCTTGATTTTCATAGTCGGTCCAAAAGATAAGGCGCCTTGCCGGCCCTGCGTGCTTTAATCAAGCTCAATTCAAAAGCCCTGCGGCTTTCTTTTTTCGTACCCACACACTCAAAAGGTTTGGGCACCTTAGGATCAACCAAACCTTTCATTATCGGTAAAAGTTCTTTTTTATCGAAAAGATCTCGCCCAAAAATCTTACAGAGGTCCGACCTCTGTAAATATGGATAAAGCGTGGCATAGACAAACAAGCATTTGGGGCAAGCGCCGCACCATTTTTTGCCCAAATGCCTCCCGGCATTACAACTGGAAAAAGCCCTGAAATATTCAGGATATCGCGAAAACATCTTTGATATTTCCAGATCTGAATACGGCCTCAATAAGCTGAAGTAATCAAGACTATCGGCCAAATATTTTTTCGTGTAATGCCTGAATTTTTCTTCAAAAGCCGAGCTTTTTGAATATTGGTGATTTATAACCTGCCCCAGATATTTTAAGTTGCCCTCATTGGCGCTCTTTTCGTTGGAAAAAACGACATGGCGATAATCAAAAATCACGGCGCACAAAACCGATAAAAACGACAGGGTGGCCGTAAAGGGCGTGTGTCCGTTAAGATACCCCCGCTTATTTAACTTAAAGAGCAGAGGGTCTATTTTCCGTTCCACAACAATTGGATTTCTGATGCCGGCTATTGTTGCCACGGATCTTGCTTCGGCCGTTGGATTTAGCATAAAAGCGTTGATTTCTTTCCCGCGATTTTTTAGAAACTCCAAACCAACTATGGAATCTCTGCCGCCGGCTAGGGACACTAAATATCTATTTCTGAAATTTCCCAAAAACAGATTTGCCCCAACGTTTAGGCCCATGGAACGTTCCATAGGCCTGTTCGTAATGGTGAGAAAATTATTTTGGCGGAAGTTTATTTTATTCTCATAAAAAAATTGGCCCATTCCTTTTATAAGCAGGTCTTTCCACCAGCGAATTTGATCCCTATCCAGATAACCCGCCTCTATTGAGATTTCGGGCGGGCACGCCGTTTTCCAATAACTCGGCATTTCTGCGAGGCCGGCATGAAAAGCCAGATTATAAAGCTCAGTCTCCCCTATTTTTTGAAGCCGCGCTTTGCTTACGCCGTCAATACGGATGGAAGACCTGAAGCTTATACCCGGTTCCAATTTAAACCTAAAAACAATGTCCAGAGTTTTGTTTTTATGTCTTATTTCGCAGTTACTATAAACAAATTTTGGATGTTTTTTTCTAAAAATATCTATTTTTCTCATGATTTCGGTCTATATAAAATATAGCAATATATTAACCGCTTTTCAAATTAAAAAGCCCCCGTTTTGCAGGGTTCTTTTTCTTATTGAGTATTTATGAATGTTCTTTGTGTTGATAGGCCGTTATGGCGTGGCCAGAGATACAGGCTCGCAAGACCAAAACAACTACAGCATATAAGCCCTGCGACGTCCACTAGCCTAAAAGTCGTATTGCTACTCCTACTATTGCCGCGACAACGCCTATGACCCAAAACCGCATCGTTACTTTGTAATGCGGCCAGCCTTTTGCTTCAAAGTGATAATGTATTGGCGAGGCCAGCAGTATTTTCTTTTTAAGAAATTTTTTGGAGAGAAGCTGAGCCGTTACCGAAGCCGATTCTATTACCAGCAAAAATCCTATTATCGGCAAAACTAAAACGGAATTTGTCAAAAAGGCCACTACGGTAAGCGTTACGGTTAGTCCCAAAATGCCGGTTTCTGTCAGGTAAAAACGCGCCGGCGGAATATTAAACCATAAAAAGGCCAAAAGAGTGCCCGCTATTACGGAACTGAAGGCGGCTAAATCAATTTGATTATTAAGCAGGGCTATTATTGCAAAAGCTCCGAATATCGTGCCGAACGCGCCGCCGGCCAAACCATCAAGCCCGTCTATAACGCCGCCGCTGTAAGTAGCCAGCATTACAAGCACAAAGAATGGAATATAAAGCCATCCGATTGTTATGTCTCCGTTTCCAGGGATATGAATTGACGACCAGCCCAATCGTTCATAAAACCACCAGCCTCCCGCAAGGCCTATCAAAACAACAACCGCCAGCCGCCATTTTAAAC
>CAYJUL010000004.1:7792-21515 GCA_964373345.1 uncultured Candidatus Saccharibacteria bacterium | reverse complement strand
AGCAGTTCCGGGGGTGGGTATCCTACGCTCTTCGAGCTACGGACTACCTCTTCACCCCAGTTATTCTTCGCCAAGACTCTGAAGTGGCAAACCATTCTGAAGCCTGGGCGAAAGATGGTTCCGGGGGTGGGAATTGAACCCACGATCTCCAGGTTATGAGCCTGGCGAGATACCGCTTCTCTACCCCGGGATAACAGCAATATTATATCAGAAAAGCAGTATTGCGCAAGACCGCACTATTCTAAAACCTGCAGATCCTGAAGAGCTTTTTCGTATGTCTCAATAAGGCGCCTCGCTTCGTCCAGAGTTAAATGATAATTTGGGTCATGCACTATGTTATTACGCAAAGCATGGGCCCGATGCAGGCTTTCTATGTTGGATATGGTGGCCGATGTAAGACCGCCGAGACGCTCACCCAGATTATTTCCTTTATAGCCCATACGCTTTAGGGTCTCGTCAACCATATCATCTGCCTCTACAACGACCAATTTATGTTCTGCCTCGTCCGGCATATCAAGGTGCGCTAAAATTTTTTGCCATGACTTATTCATGCTTTTCACTCCGTACGGTTTAAATCTAAGGAATTCCGCAATATCCTGAAAAATAAGCAATTTCAGATAATTGGTGCGCCAAAAGAAATATATCACGACCCCAAAAAGCGCGGCGGAGACCATGATAAATACAATTTTGATCATAGTGAATTCAAGTCCGCCCGGTGAGGCAAGGCCCCGCGCCGCGTTATTGGCTACAGCCAGCCAAAGATCCGGATTGCCCAAAGTTTTAAATTGTTCCAGTAATAAAGTTAGGTCTGGAGGCATTTAATTGTAAGCGTTATCGTGTCCCACGACAATCATGTCGCATGACAATACTTATCTTATTATTTTTTCCATCTCCTGTCCAAAAGAAAAAATATCCTGCTCGGCAAAAGGCCTGCCTATAATCTGAAGCCCCACCGGAAGATCCCCAATTTTTCCAATCGGCATGGACATTGCCGGCAGACCTGCCAAATTAACTCCTATGGTTAATATATCCGACAAATACATGCTCAACGGATCAACAACTTTCTCGCCCACCTTAAAAGCGGGGGTCGGCGCGGTAGGCGTAAGGATCAAATCAACGACCTGAAAAGCTTTTACGAAATCTTCCTTGATTAAAGTCCTTACCTTCTGCGCTCTAAGGTAGTAGGCGTCGTAATAACCCGACGATAAGGTATACGCGCCCAGAATTATTCTTCTCCTGACCTCTTCTCCGAGACCCGCTTCCCTTGAACGCAAATATATATTTAATAAACTGTCTTCTTTTAATCCGCGGTTTCTCGCCGACAATCCATATCTTATGCCATCGTATCTTGCTAAATTTGCCGACACTTCCGAAGGCATAATTATATAGTACGCGGCAAGCGCATATTTCGTATGCGGAAGGCTTATTTCTTCAATCTTAAAACCCGCCCCTTCCGCTTTCTTTATAGCGCCCCTGATTTTTTCTTCAACGTCAGAATCCATGCCGGCCACAAAATATTCTTTCGGAACGCCTAATATAAATTTACCGTTTGCGGTTTGCGCTCCGCCATTTGCCATTTCTGCGCTTGTAGAGTCCTTATCATCTTTTCCTTTGATCACCCCAAACAGCAATTGCGCATCCTCTACCGTTTTGGCGATAGGTCCTATCTGATCCAAGGAAGAAGCCATAGCAATCAGTCCATAGCGGGATACGGCGCCGTAAGTCGGCTTTAAGCCCACTACGCCGCAAAAGCTTGCGGGCTGTCGTATTGATCCGCCTGTGTCCGAACCCAAGGCGCCCAAGCACATCCGGGCCGCAACAGCCGCCGCGGAACCGCCGGACGAACCTCCGGGTACGCGGGTTAAATCATTAGGGTTTTTAGTGATACCAAAAGCCGAGCGTTCGGTAGAAGAACCCATTGCAAATTCGTCCAAATTCGTTTTGCCGAGAATGACCGCACCCGCATCCTTAAGTTTTTTTGAAACCGTAGCATCGTAAGGAGCAATATAGTTTTCCAGTATTTTGGACCCAGCGGTACACCTTACGCCTTCCAGTAAAATATTGTCTTTAATAGCCAGGGGTATGCCTAAAAGTTTTTGATCGTTTGCGCCTTCAACAATTAAATCATCCGCGCGCTTCGCCTCCGCAAGGGCAAAATCTGGTTCAATTGTCAAAAATGCGAAAAGCTGCGCGTTAATGCCGTCTATCTTCCGCAAAAAAGCCTTGGTAAGCTCCAAGCAGGAAAAATCTTTTTTTAACAAACCTCTGCGGGCTTCGGAAATTGTAAGCTCGTTAAAATCCGTCATCCTCGTATTTTAAAATAAGAGGCACTTTAATATATCCTCCTTCCCGATCTGGAGCCTCGTGCACCAATTTTCCGACCCTTGCCTTGTCTTCCGGGAGAGCGACATCTTGGCGCATAACGCTTGCAATGCGCACTGAATTAGTAGTGGGTTCCACGTTAGCAACATCAACTTCCTGCAGCTGATCAACATAATCTAAGATGGAAGACAAATCTTTTCTATATTTTTCAAGCTCTTTAGCGTCTAAACCTATACGGGCCAATTTTGCTATGTGTTCAACTTCTTTTTTAGAAATCATGCTGGTAATCTTCGGCGGTTTTATTTTAAAAATAGCCTACGGCCTTCTTTTAGCGCAGAGGCTGCAAGCTTTCGGTTTCTACCAAAACATCTTCCAGCTCGTCTATATTTTCTATGACGACTCCCGCCCCTCTTACGACCGTCGTAAGCGGATCGTCAACGATATAAGTCGGAATTTTTGTTTCTTTAGTAATCAAAGCGTCAAAACCCCTAAGTAAAGCCCCGCCCCCCGACAGATAAATGCCTTTGGCCATTATGTCTGAAAGCAGTTCCGGCGGAGTTTCTTCAACCGTGATCTTGATTTCATCCAATATCTGTCTTATTGATTTCTCCATCGCTTTTCTGGCATCATCCTGCGTAACCATAATTTCTTCGGGTAAACCGGTGACCATGTTCCTGCCGCGCATTGCCATTGTCGTGGGATCTTGGGTATTGACGCCGACTCTATGTTTTTGGGCAGTCTTGTGATTGTTGTTGCCATTGCGACCGAAACCGTTGCCGTTCTTAAATCCATTTCTGGCGTTTAACGGATAAACACTGCCTATGCCTATCTTAAGGGCCTCCGCCGTTCGCTCGCCAATAACTAATTTATACTCCTCACGGCTGAAATTAATAATGTCCTCGTTCAGCTTATCTCCCGCTATTCTAAGGCTTTTGGCCAGAACTATTCCTCCCAGAGAAATTACGGCTACCTCCGTTGTTCCGCCGCCTATGTCAACGATGAAATTGCCTCCCGCTTCCTGCACCGGCAGGCGCGCGCCTATGGCTGCGGCCATAGGTTCTTCGATTAAAAAAACTTCTCCCGCCCCCGCGCTTTTTGTCGCATCTATTACGGCCTTCTTTTCCACCTCCGTAACCCCGCAGGGAATACCGATGATCGCGCGTGGACGCGATCCAAAAATAAACCTTCTTTGGCGCACTTTATCTATGAAATATTTCAGCATCTGCTCAGTAACTTCAAAATCCGAAATCACGCCGCGAACGAGCGGACGCGTTGCAACGATGTGCGCCGGCGTACGACCTACCATCTTTTTGGCCTCGTTTCCAATGGCCAAAATCTGACCCGTTTTCTGATTCACGGCCACAACCGAAGGCTCGGAAATTACGATTCCTCTGCCCCGAACGTAAACCAAAGAGTTGGCCGTTCCCAAATCAATGGCTATGTCTTGAGAAAGATGAGGTAAAAATCTGCCGATCATAAATTACTATTTAAGTCGCTTTAAGATCTCGGTTTTCGCCGATGCCGTTTTAACAAAAACGGCAAAGCGATCTCCTCTGGCTTTCAATTCTATGCTCCCTTTTTCAAGGCTTTTCTTGCTTACAACCACCCGCAACGGAATTCCGATGAGATCGGCATCTGTAAATTTCTCGCCGGCAGTTTTATCTTTCCTGTCGTCATATAATACTTCAGGCCGCAATTCTTGTCCACCGCCAAAACATAAATCTTCGTATACCTTATCGGCCATCTTTTTCACCTTAGGGCTTTGAGTCTCTATTGAAATCAAATGAATCATATGGGGAGCAATACTCGCGGGCCATACTATGCCCCGCTCGTCGTGATGCACTTCAACGATCGCGCCCATTAAGCGACCCAAACCAATGCCATAACAACCCATTAACACGGGCCTGTCTTTGCCGTTCCTGTCTTTGATTTTAAAATTAAAGGCCTCCGTGTATTTGGTTTTAAGTTTAAATATATTTCCTACCTCTATGGCCTTTTGAGCTATAAGTCTTTTGCCGCCGCAGCCGGCGCACCTGTATTTTAGCTGGCCGACGATTTCCTTGTTGACGGCCAAGCCGCATTTTTGACACAGATGTATTTCATCTTCACCGAATGGCGTTACGGTTTGAAACTCGTGCGAATATTTTGAAAAACTGCCGCCGGACGCCAATGTCAAAAATGTGTGCTTGCCGAGTCCGCAACGCCGGAAAATCTTAAAGTACGCTCCCTTAACTTTTTCATAGTAAGAATCCATGTCCTTTTCGTCGGCGTGAAAAGAGTATAGATCTTTCATTATAAACTCCGTGCCTCTTAGAAGCCCTGATTTTGCGCGAAGCTCGTCTCTGAATTTGTCCTGAATCTGGTAAACGTAAAACGGCAGGTCCTTGTATGAACTTACGAATTTTTGCACGAGCGGAGTTATTATTTCCTCATGCGTCCATCCGAGGCCATAGTCTTTGCCAAGCCTGCTTTTCAGCTTAAACATTTCCGGGGTCTGCCAGCGATTGGTTTTATTCCAGTTTTCTTTAGGATGAAGAGCCGGCAAAAGCAGTTCTTGGCCGCCGATGGCATTCATTTCTTCGCGGATTATATTTTCAATTTTGGTTAAGACGCGAAGTCCCAGCGGCAAATAAGAATAGACTCCTGCCATTAATTTATCAACAAAACCGGCCCTCGCTAAAAGCCGGGCGTTAATGCTTTTCTCGTCTTTGGGCGCTTCCCGTTGGGTTTTGGTGAAAAGTTGGGATTGAAACATGGAGTGAAACGTCTGAGATTCAGGTATAGGGCTTAGAGTAAAAACCTTCTTTTTATTGTAAACTATTTTTAGGACTTGACAAGGATGTTTTGGTGAGTAATATAAGACTGCTGGTAAGGCGCGTGTTGCCCAAAGGGTATGCGGGCGGCGAAGAAATAATCGTTCTTGCCGCCCCTACCCCTACATAAAGTCAGCCCCTCTTGACAAAATTTTAGTAGCATGATATAATACACTTGTTGATTGGGATTGATAATTTTCTGTGGAATGTTAAACTCCCGGGGGGTGAACGATTGCTGGGAGATCGTGTGATAAAGAACAAAGGCGCGGTGGAGCACTGTGGCTCGCCGGACCAATCCCCCCTTTATCACTCTTCCTCTCTGGGTTTTAATACATTAAAACTTAGAGAGGAGTAGGAACCTCACCGCGGGAGGCGCTGGTCGGACAAAGATGGCCAGTTAAGGCCCGTTCGGAATACAGATATGGCTCGAGGCCTTTGTTGCCTTGCCCATATCATGACCGGAATAGCAACGGTCGGGTTCTGAAACCTTCGCAGGATAGGCTGGATGAAGAAAACTCCTGCGTCGTATTTATGAAGGGGAGATAACGGGGCCAGCTACCAATCTCCCCACTTCCTCTCTGGATTTCCTGATCCCGAAGTTAAAGGAACTTATCCTGCAAGAAATAGAAGGGTTGAAAGGGAATTCAGAGAGGAGGGCGCAGAAGGTGGCAAGACCCCATCTCTGTATCCGCCTGGGCGGGACTCTACCACAAAGAGGGTACCCACCCAAAAGGAGGATATACCCCACCACGTTAACTAAGATGGCCTGCACATACTTCAGGGATACGTGGTGTCATATATACGCCCCGATGTAGCCCGGTGAAATTCCATGGTGGCTGGACAGGCAGTTATACCAGGAACCTATACAGGTCAACCACGTCGGGTAAGCACTTTCCAAGAAGAGGGTGAGATATAAGCTCATCCCCTCCTCTCTGCGTCCTGAGCTTGTCGAAGGACTTAGAGAGGAGGGAGTCGGAGGTCTCCTACTCGGACTGGCCCGCCGTTAAAGGGGTTTAATTCTGAAATTAAAAAGGGACAAACAGAATTCGCCACCCTGAGGCTCCAGGCGGAATATGGTACGAAGGAATAAAACAAAAAGCAAAGAGGAGCCAAGCCCCTATCGTATGCGATTTCTGTCCCTATCCCAACCTCCGGCACTTTCTAATAAAGAGGGTGAGATATAAGCTCATCCCCTCCTCTCTGCGTCCTGAGCTTGTCGAAGGACTTAGAGAGGAGGGGGCGACGGCATAACCCGTTGGGCCATGAAAACCCCCTATCTGAAGGCGGAAAGCGAAATGAGCCATATAGGCTAACTCAAATTAGCTAACCGCCAGAAGAAAGTGGCCACAAAGGAGGAAAAAAACTACCTCCTCACCAACCGAGGGAGCTATAGGCCTATTAATAGCTCCCTCAACCAAAAGCATTACCCCAAGAACTGATGTTCACGGGGCTGTTTTGTTACTTCACCAACTAAAAAGGGAACGCGCCAGGGCATTAACTTAGGCGGGCGATATCTTTTATAGTTACAAAAATCAGCAGACTGATAAGCGCCAAGAAAAAAGCGGCGGTAATCCTTTGCTCAACAAGATGAGGCAGGGGTTTTTTTCTGACGGCTTCTATCAAAAGAAACATTAACTTTCCGCCGTCCACGGCGGGAATCGGCAAAACATTGAACAGAGCCAAATAAACTGAAATTAAAGCTATAAACTGCAAATAATAATTGACGCCCATTGCGCTGGCTTGAGCAAATAAAGAGAATATGCCCACCGGCCCGGCGAACTGGGTTCCCGGCGGCACGGAACCCTCTTCTAAAAGATTGTCGGCAATTGTTATCCAGCCTCCGATAACGCCGAAGGTGATGTCAACCGTGGCCGCGATTCCGCGCCAAGGCGCCTGCCACCAGGGATAAGCCACAAGAGCCGTTCTTACAAGAGCCACGCCCAACGGCCCTTCGCCTTTCGGCGACTCTAGTCTCGGCACTATCGCAACGTCAAATACCTCTTTCCCGCGCTGAACCGTTAAAACAAGCTCCTGCCCCTTATACTGCTCTGTCACCCCTTGCACCTGCGAAACCCTGTTTATGGCGGCTGGTGCGCTTGATGTGTCGGACGCGCCGCCCGCTATTGAAAATTGCTTTATGATATCTCCCGCGTTTAATCCCGCAATTTCTGCCGGCGAGCCGGGGGCCACGCCTATTACTTGCACTTGTGAATTTTTGGTCAACGTATCTTCGTCGTCTACCACAGATGGCGCCCCTAAAACCATAAGAAAAGAAAATAAAACAGCGGCCACTATCCAAAATACGGCTACGCCGCCGATCACAATAATGGCTCTTTGCAGAATGGATTTTGAAGAAAAACTATGCGGTCCCCCTACCTGCTGTTCCTCGCCCAAAAGCCTGACAAAAGCGCCAAGGGGCAACAAATTAACGGAATAAACCGTATCTCCTATTTTTTTACCAAAAAGTCTTGGCGGAAGACCCACGCCGAATTCTTCCACCAAAACCCCGAACTTACGCGCGAATACAAAATGTCCCAGTTCGTGCAAAATGACCAGAACGAACAGGCTCAAAAATGCGGTTAGTATAGCAAAAGACATGTGTCTTCTTGTGGAATTTATTTTAGCTTTCTATTTCTTTTTTTTTCCTTTCGCCCGCGGCTTCTATTTTTTTATTGTAATCGTCCACCAGCTTTTGCAGCTCCTCTTTGGCCCTGAATTTATCGTCTTCTCTGATTTCGCCGGCGCGGGCTCTATCCTGAGCTTCGCGCCAAGCATCGTCTCTCCAGCGCCTAATGGTTTGGCGCGTTTCTTCTGATATTTCGGAAATCTTGCGCAGGAGCATCTTTCTAAAATCTTCGGTTAAGGGCGGCAAGGTTATGCGCAAGACGTCTTTGTCCACCACGGGCAAAGCGCCCATGGCCCCCGCGGAAAGACTTTTCTCTATGGGTTCAAGATATGATTTATCCCACGGCTGAATCAAAAGCTGACGGGGCCCAGAACAAGAAATGGCCGCCAGTTGTTTAAGCGGCAATTTTGATCCGAAACAATCCACCAGCACATCCTCCACTAAGGCAACCGAGGCTCTGCCGGTTCTTATTTTTATCAGCTCCTTTTCAAAAAAAGACAATGCCTTGTCAAGTTCCGGTTTAATTTTATTAATTATTTCCTTATGATCCATGATTGCTTCGGGGTAGGTCTAAAAGTAGATTCTCAAGGGCGAGCCTTTGATTCACGTTTGTTGTCCTTAATAGAAACTCCGTATTCTGCATTGTTTTTATCAATCTGATGGCTGACGCAAGACCGGAGTTGCCGCGCACGGCGCCCTCCAGAAACATTTCCCGGGCCTTAATCAACCATAGCGACAAAAGATCGGCGATGTTGTTTCCCTCTGAAGCCGCTCGGCCGGCGTATTTGAATCGCGCACCAAGATCCGCCGAGCTCAAAATGGCAAAATCTTCCATTTTTTCTTTATACTTGGCGAAATACTCTTTATCTTCAAAAAATCTCATGGCAAGGCCCGGTTTGCCCCCGGCAAAGCGGATAACGTCGTCAATGTTTCCCGGGGCGGGAATCTTTTTTATGAAACCCTTTTGCATTTCTTCCGATGAAATCCTAAAAAATTTTATTTCCTGCGTTCGGGAACGAATTGTCGGCAATAACATTGCGGGCTTAAAGCTGACGAGAACGATTAAAACGCGTCCCCGGGGCTCCTCCAGCGTCTTTAAAAATGCATTCTGCGCTTGGGCGCCCATAAGATGGGCCTCGTCAATCACGGCAAAGTGCTGACCAAAAGCGGGTTTTACGCCGAGGCGCGCTTCCAGGGAGCGAATCTGCCCTATGGTTATATCGTTTTTCTCGGGCTCAACAATATTAAGGTCGGGATGTGAAAAGGCGCTTATAGCCAGACACTGCTTGCACCGAAAACAAGGCTCGTCGGATGACGATTTAGCTTCGCAGGTCAGCAATTTTATTATTTCAAGCGCTATCGTTCTTTTTCCCAAATGTTGCTCTCCTGAAAATAAAAAAGCGTGCGGCAAAACATCCATTGCAACCATCTTCGCGAGAAACTGCCGCTGTTTTTGATGACCAACTATCATGTCTTAACGTTTAGGGTTTAGGGTTTAGGGTTTAGGATTTGGGGTTCAGCGTTTAGTAAAATGAAAATGGTAAAAGCCCAAACGCTCATCGCTAAAAGCTAACGCTTAACCATTATGCTCTTTTTATATACTTCCAGGTTTTCTAAAACTGCCCCCGTACCCTTGACCACGCAAAGCAATGGTTCGTCCGCAACAAAACACGGAACTCCGGTGCTTTTAGCTATAAGCTCGTCTAGGTTACGAAGCAACGCTCCGCCCCCGGAAAGAACCATACCTTTGTCCATAATATCCGCTGAAAGCTCAGGCGGAGCATCTTTTAAGACCAGCTTTATCGCCTGCATTATTTCTTCCAACCGCGGGGTGATAGCCTCGCACACTTCGTTGGAAGAAATTTTAATGGTTTTTGGAAGTCCAAGCATCAAATCTCTGCCGCGTATTTCCAAAAATTTGGGTTCTTTTTCGGCGAGCGCCGTGCCGATTTTAATTTTGACCTCTTCTGCCGTTTGTTCGCCTATGGCCAAATTATGCTTGCGCTTTATGTAATCCGCTATAGCTGTGTCAAATTTGTCGCCCGCGACGCGCACAGACGCCGAATTGACAATTCCGCCCAAAGCAATAATAGCCATTTCCGCCGTACCGCCCCCTACATCAATTATCATATGCCCGGAATAAGAGTTTATGGGTATGCCTGCGCCGATAGCTGCCAAAATAGGCTCTTTCGCCACGTAAGCCGCGCGCGCGCCTGCCGAAGTTGCGGCTTCAATAACCGCCCTTCTTTCTGTAGAGGTGATGCCCGCGGGCACCGCAATCATAAGTTCGGGCTTTAAAAACTTAAACGGTCCCATAACTTTATCAATAAAATACCGGAGCATGGCCTGTGTTACGCGGTAATCCGCGATAACGCCTTCCCGTAGCGGACGATATACTTTTATCGTGTCGGGCGTGCGTCCTGTCATGGCCTTGGCTGCGGCGCCCACGGATAAAATTTTATTGTCATTTATGGAAACTGCAACAACAGAGGGCTCCTGCAAAAACACGCCCTTTTTCGGGACAAAGACTAAAGAATTACAGGTACCTAGATCTATACCGAATTTACGTATGAACATAATAAAATGAAAACTCAAAAGTCAAAACTCAAAATTAAAAACTACAGCCCAAAACTCAAAACTTTTAACTTTTGCGGTTGCGGCTTTGACTTTTGCGCTTTGAGCTTGGAGTTGCCACGTACATAAAACTTAAACCGTTACTCTTTTGATATCAGCGCCAATTTTCTGTAATCTCTCTTCAATCCTTTCGTATCCCCTGTCAATCTGATAAATGTTTTCTACTTTGGTTTCGCCCGCGGCTATTAATCCGGCCATGACCAGAGCTGCTCCGCCTCTTATGTCCGTGGTTTTTAAAACTCTGCCCCGCAGAGGAGTAGGACCGCTAATAATGGCCCTATGCGGATCGCAGAAGATAATGTTTGCTCCCATTCTGTTTAATTCTTCCAGATATTTAAGCCGACCTTCGTACAAAGGATCTTGGACAAGAGTAGGTCCTTCGGCTTGCGTGGCTAGAACCCCAAGAGGTGAAAGCAGGTCCGATTGAAGTCCCGGATAGGGCAAGCCCTGGATACGACGCATATAAAGCTTAGTTCCGGACATTACCTTAACGCTTCCGAGGCCCTTGGCTTGAGTTTCTATCGTGAATGGTACGCCAAAGTCTTTAAGTTTTTTTAAAAAAAAGTCCAAAAACGAGGTTTCAACATTCTTCACTAATACTCTACCCTTGGCGGCGACCGAGGTCAAGATAAACGTACCGGCCTCAATGGGATCATACATTAGGTCGTGTTGCGCGCTTTCTAAAACATTCCCGCCTTCTATGTTGATTACATGGCCCGGTAAAATATCCACTTTCGCGCCCATGGCATTAAGAAATCTGGACAATTCCTGTATCTGATAATCCGTATCCGCCGCTTTAATGATTGTGCGCGCCGGACGCAACGCGGCATAAAGCATGGCATTTTCGGTCGCCGTAACGCTGAATTCATTTAAAATAATCGTTGCCGCGCCAACCATCTTACGCGGCATTGTAAGATCATAAAAATCTCCGTCAAAAGCAACCTCGGCGCCCAACTGCATAAAGGCGTCCAGGTGCGTATCTATAGACCTTGCCCCTATGAGACAGCCTCCGGGCCGGGCCATTCTAACCTTTCCGAATCTTGCAAGCAATGGACCCATAAGAAGAATGGATCCCCTGAATTTCATCACGATTTCGTCATTCATCTTGGAAGGGTCTATGCCAACTGTGCTGATTTTAATTTTCCGCTCATCAACCCAATCAACTTTTGCGCCCATAGCCCTTAAAAGATCTATCATCCTAAAAACATCTTCAATAAGGGGTAGATTCCCTATAATAAACGGGCGTTCCGCAAGAATACTGGCGGCCAGTAAAGGAAAAGCGGCGTTCTTGGCTCCGCGAGCTTCAATTTCGCCCTCAAGCGGTCTTCCGCCGCGAATAATGAAAACGTCTGGCATAGATATGGATATTATATTGTATGTCTAAAAATAAATGTTGACAAGGCGAATTGGGCTGGTTGAAACCTGGTTTCAACCAGCAATTTTGGAGCCGGCAGTCCGCTAAGAAAACCGTTCGGAGGCCGAGCGGGCATGGTCCGAGCGATCAATACTTTGAGTGCTCGGGAGCGAGGCCGAGACATGAGCGCGTCCCGCTCGCCGGGCGGGACGACGCGTGTTTTCGTGCGGATTGCCGGCGAAAGGCGCAAACAATGCGACGAGTTCTTATAGTTTATTTTGTCAATATCTGCAATAAATGTAATATAAAAAGGCGGCGCAAATATGACTAAAAAAATCAAAACAATACTTTTCGCGTGTCTGGTTGTGCTGTTTTTAATCGGCGCGCCCTCAGCTATTTTCTATAGCCAGGGCTACCGCTTGGATTTGCGGCAGAAAAAAATAGTACAAACGGGAGGGCTTTTAATCAAGGCTATGCCAAAAACTGCCAGCGTATACCTGGACGATAAATTGATAAAAGAGACCGATTTTTTGTTCGGGCAAACATTCATAGGAAATATTATTCCTGGAATGCATAAAGTAAAAGTTTCCAAAGCAGGTTATTCAAGCTGGGAAAAAGAACTAGAGATCCGGGAAAAACTGCTGACAGAAGCCCAAAACATTATTTTAATACCATCAAACCCGACCTGGACGGTTGTTGCTCAAAACGTTAAAAATGCGTGGTTTTCCCCTAAAGGACGCTTCGCGGCCATTATCCAAACGGGTGACGGGGACGCGGAAAAAAGCTTCGCGATAATGGATCTGGAAAGAAACCGCGTCGTAAAAACGATGGATTACAAAGTGATTGAAGGTCTTGAGTTTATAAATAATATCCTATGGTCCGGGGACGAAAAGGTTATGGTCGCAGAAACGCTAAAGAACGCGGTGCCCATCCGCATGTTTATTGAACTTCAAGAAGACGCCAAACCCTTAAAACTTGACCCTGTATTTGGGGCGGCATCAGAGCTGCAATTCAATCAAGCAGATTCGGAAAAGATTTTTGCGCTCAATGGTCGCGGGGAATTAACAGAGCTGGATTGGCGCAGTGGCGCCCAAGCGCCGCTGCTGGCCGGGGTTGCGGCTTTTAAGATCGTCAACAATGGCATTATATGGCTGGGACAGAACGGCAAAATACAGAAAAGCGATTTTTCGGGTCAGTCTAGGAATGAACTTGCCTCGCAAGCCTTGATCTTCAAGAACCATCAAAACATAGAGATTATCGCAAAAAATGAACAAAACATTTTGGCAAAATTGAACCAAGAACTATTCTTAGTGCAAAACAACACGACTCAAAAAATCAAAGAGGATATTGTTTTTGCGAAAGCTGACGGACGGTTTAAAAAAGCCGCGTTGCTCACTCTTCGCGAAGTCTGGATTCTATATCTGGAAACTCAAACAAATCAGCCGCAAAAAGAAAACGGATCGCTTTCTCTTATCACGCGCACGGCCGCGGCGCTCTCGCAGGCGAACTGGATAGATGATAAATATCTGCTTTTTGTTGCCGACTCAAAAATAAAAATCGCCGAGGTAGACGATAGGGATAAAATAAATATTGTTGAACTTGCCTCCCCGTCTCCAGAAAAGGAAGTCAAAAATATATTCTGGAACCCCAAAGATAAAAAAATTTATGTGTTCGCCGGAGATAAGATTTTTATATCTGATAAAAAACTGGCCGATTAGCTATGTTCTTCTTCGGCTTTATTTTTAAACTCCTGCCAATTCACCTCGCCGGGCCCCGCAAGATCGCATACCGCCCTAAATGGACAATAATTGCATTGCCAATTTTTAGGATAGTCCGGCAGACGGTCTGGTATAATCCCGGAGTCAATTTTTGTTTTCAATTGTTCAAGATTTTCCAGTAAAGCATTCGCTCTCTCCGCTTCATAAGGCACCATAAATTCTTTCATGTCTTGCGTGTCCTTGTTGACATAAAGCA
>CAYJUL010000004.1:0-7692 GCA_964373345.1 uncultured Candidatus Saccharibacteria bacterium | reverse complement strand
GACAGAGCGTGTCCTAAAAATTGCGTTCCCGAGCGAACTATCTCTTTGCCCACTGCGGCGCCCTGCGGGCTCGTTTTAAGCCGAATTTTTTCCGCTCGCGCATTCTTGGATCGCGAGTCATATAGCCTACTCTGCGCAGTCTTTTTTTAAAATCCGCGTTAAAAACAACCAAGGCGCGGGCAATGCCGTGCCTTACCGCTTCTGATTGGGCAACCAAGCCCCCTCCGGAAACCTTCGCCATAACCCTAAACTTATCCTGACATTTCATTTTTCTTAAAGCCGCGTCTGCGGTCTGACGCATCTCAGAAGTTGGAAAATAGGCGCTATAAGGTTTGTCGTTAACAATCAGTTCTTTTTCTCCGCGAGTCCATATTCTAACTCTGGCAACCGCGGTTTTCCTTCTACCAACGGCCTCGTAATATCTTGTGGACGAGAAAGACGGTAAGACTTCCGGCGCTTTTTCCGTTATTGTTTTTGTTGCCCCGGACAATTTCTTACGCGTCTTAATTGGCTTCTTCACCTTATCCTCCTTGATTACTGCGCGGGCTTTTATTTTTTTGGCTATTGTTTTCTTTTTGGGCATCTAATTAGTCTTCGTTAACGACTTTGAGGCGGTCAAACGTTGAATCCTTTGCGCGCGCAATCTATTTTTTGGCAACATGCCCAAAACGGCTTTTTTCAAAACCCATTCGGGACGCTCGAAAAATAGTTTTTTTAATGGCACGCTTTTAAGTCCTCCCGGATATCCTGAATGGCGGTAATAAATCTTCTTGTTCAGCTTGTTGCCGGTAAATTTCAACTGGTCCACATTTTTAACCTCAACAAAATCGCCACCGTCTATGTTTGGCTTATAAGAGGGCTTGTGTTTTCCCTGCAACAGCTTAGCAATTTCCGCTGCCAAGCGACCGAGAACAAAACCCTTGGCATCAATGGTGTGAATTTTCCGTTCCATTTATTTAGAACTGTGATCTGTAGTTATGAATAATAAATCTCTGTCTGGTTTTTAATTCATTATTCCGCACTCCTCATTTTGAATTCCGGCTTCTAAATTCTATTCTACGAACTCTATTATCGCCATTTTCGCCCCGTCTGACTTTCTTGGTCCCAATTTAATAACTCTTGTATAGCCTCCTTGTCGGTCTTTATGGGCCGGACCAAGCTCTTCAATTAACTTCTTCACCAGTTTTGGCGCAAAAACTCTCGCAAGCAACCGTTTTGCGTGAATGTCTCCATTCTTGGCCTTAGTTATATATCTGTCCGCCAAACGCGAAACCGCTTTCGCCCTGGCCTCTGTGGTTTTTATTTTTTTGTTTAAAATAAGGGCGCTAAGAAGCGCTTTTAAAAATGCTCTCCTTTGATCTGTCTCTCTTGAAAATTTTCGCCCTTTCTTTCTTTTGCGCATACCCCGAAGTGAAAATTATTTCAACTCCAATCCCGATTTCTTTAGTTTTCTTTTTATTTCAGCCAGTCCTTTATCTCCAAGACCCTCTAGTTTTGATAGCACAACCTCGCTCTTGCGAGTTAAACCCCCTACGGTTTTGATGTTGTTATTTAACAGAACTTTCATTGTTCTTGCCGACAAACCCAATTCTTCAATTGATTTTTTACCGGCATCTCCTGCGGTCTTCTCTCGAGACGAAACTAATTCCTCTGTTGCTTGCAACGATAAATATATTTGCTCAAAATGCTTAAACGCAACCTCAGCGGCCCTCACAAAAGCCTCTTCGGGAGTAATGCTGCCATCTGTTTCCACTTCCAAAAACAATCTATCAAAATCCGTGCGATCGCCTACTCGCATATTCTCTATCTTTACGGCTACACCTTTGGTGGGCGTAAAGATAGCGTCCAGTATAATGGTTCCTATCTCGAGCTTTTCCTTTTTGCGGCTTTCGGCCGGAACATAACCCAAACCCCTTTCCACCACCAAATCTATATCCAGCGAAGAATTTTTTCCGGTAAGCGTTGCTATGTGCGCATCTTTATTGATGATTTCCACCTGTGTTGGCGTTTTAAAATCGCCGGCCTTAATTTCTCGCTCGCCCCTAATGGAAAGCTCAAGTTTTTGAGGCTCATCCCCGTAAAGCTTGCAACGCACTTGTTTTAAATTAATAATAATTCGCAGAACATCTTCCAGAACGCCGGGTATCGTTGAAAATTCATGCTGTACACCCTTTATCTTCACCTTAGTAATCGCCGCTCCCTCTATAGACGACAATAAAACCCTCCTAAGATTATTACCTATGGTAATGCCATATCCCGGATAGAGGCCTTCTATTTCAAAAATTGCCTTATTGCCTTTTTTTTCTACGATTTTAACTGAAGATGGTAGTGGAACCATATTTTCATGAAGCCTGGAAAATGAAACATGAAACAGATGCGGGTTTCGGGTTCCAACTTCCGGGGTTCAAGATATTAGCGAGAATAAAATTCAAATATTGCCGAAATTTCAACTGGCGGCATTGCCTCCGCCAGCGAAGGATCGGCGACAACCTTTGCTTTAAAATTTTCCTTATCTAATTCAAGCCAGGAAGGAGCTTGAACGTTTTTAAGCCTAAGCCCCATGTTCTTAAAAAGGCCTTTCTCTTTTGATTGGGGTCTGATTGAAATTTCGTCGCCGCTGCGAACCATATAGCTTGGTATGGTGATTTTTCTACCGTTCACCATAAGGTGGCCGTGGGAAACCATTTGTCTGGACTGTTGGCGCGTAGCGGCAAATCCAAGCCGATATGCCACATTATCCAATCGTAATTCCAATAGTTTTATCAGATATGCAGACGCATCGCCAACTCTTGAACGACGGGCCAATATATTTTTAACGTAGTTGCTGAACTGTTTTTCTTTAAGATTATATAAAAATTTAAGCTTCTGCTTTTCCTTTAATTCCTTACCGTATTCCGAGAGACCCGGCGAGCGCCTGTTTTTCCTTGGGGTCGCAATGTAAGGACGGCGCGCAAAAGCCTTTTCGCACTTTGGAAAAATATTTGTACCTAATCTTCTGCTAATTTTACACTTTGCCTGTTGCATATAAAATAGTCGTGGCTTTATGTAACATTACACTCGACGAACTTTTGGCGGACGACATCCATTATGCGGCATTGGAGTCACGTCTTTGAGCATGTCTATCTCAAGGCCTCGCGCCGCCAAAGACCTGACTGCGGAATCGCGGCCGCCGCCGACTCCTTTAACATACACAGATATATTCGTTATGCCTAATTTTTGGGCAATCTGAACTATGGCTTCTGCAACCTTAGAGGCGGCGTATGGCGTTGATTTTCTGGTACCTTTAAAACCTACCCTGCCGGCCGAAACCCAAGCCAAGGTATTTCCCGTAGCGTCGGTGAGTGTCATTATCGTATTGTTATAGGAAGAAAAAATGTAAACCAAGCCGGACTGCAGCCTGCGACCGCCTCCAACCCTAACCTCTCCGGAGCCAGCCGAAGGATCTTTCTGGCCCATGACAAAACTCTCTTCAGTTTTTTGAATAATGCGTTTTTTACCCATGATTATGTTGGCGCCGCCGGCGGCTTTCTCCCCGATCCAACTGTTTTTCTGATATTGCCGCGCACCGTACGCGTATTAGTCTTGGTTCTTTGCCCGCGCACTGGCAATCCTTTTATGTGGCGCAGTCCCCGCCAAGAACCTACGTCTTTCAAGTGTTTTATATTCATCATGATGTGTCTTCGTAATTCACCCTCTACTCTGTGGCGACTCTCTATTAACTCTTGCAGTTTTCTTACCTGGTCTGTGCTAAGACTAGAGGCTTTCGTGCTAGCGTCAATGCCCGCCTCTTGCAGAATTTTTCTGCTCAAAGACTGCCCTATGCCGTATATATACGTTAAGGCCGTTTCTATCTGTTTGTTTTCGGGAATATTTACACCTGCTATTCTTGGCATACGACAATTTATGTCTGAATAATAATGAATAAATTAAATGGTAAGTTGGCGCACCGAGCACTCAACACATTGAGTGCTCGGTTTCGCTACGCTCATCCTTGTCTTTGTTTATGTTTTGGAGTTTTACAAATTACATATAACCGTCCCCTGCGGCGGACGGTTTTGCAATCTTTGCAGATTTTTTTTACCGAAGCGCGAACCTTCAATTCAGCTTCTTAACTTCTTAGCTTTTTAGCTTTTTAGCCTCTCTCCTAAGAAACTAATAAGCCACAAGCTAATAAGCTAGGTTACTTTCCCCTGTAAACTATTCTTCCTCGCCGTTCATCATAAGGCGTCATTTCGACCACAACTTTGTCTCCGGCAAGAACGCGTATCCTATGTATCCGCAACTTGCCGGCAAGATGCGCCAAGATTTCCCGGCCATCATCTAAGGCAACCTTAAAACTGGCGTCGGGCAGGGCCTCCAGAACACGTCCTTCAACACGAATAACATTTTTGTTTTTGGGCATTTGCTTTTAAAGGGTAGCAATAGATGACTTTTTAGTCAAGGCTTATCGTTATCTTCACCTTGCTCAAATCTCGTGGTATTTTCAGCCCTAACGGCGGCCAAAATTTTATCTCGGCCCTAGTAATGGATCCAAGTCCGCCGAGATACGAACGCGCCTCGGCAATGCCTTTGCCGGCAATGAATCTCTTGAGGCCCTCTACGTCTATTTTTTGATAAAATTTTGCGGTCGCAAGCACACTAATTATTATTTTCTTGCCCTCCCAGTCAATGTCTTTGAAAGAAACGTTAAGCGCTACGCTTTTTTCGTTCAATGTTTTTTCCGAGGGTAATTGAGCAATAATGTACTCTTTAATAAGCCGTTCCAGGTCTTGTTTATTAAAAATAAAGGCCCGAGATGCAAGGCTACCCCTGGCCGTAAAGTAGGAAACCTCAGCTCCGCTTTTCACGGTGGATTCAATCTCCCCGACCTCTTGACGCAAAGCTTCGGAAAGCAGAACAGCGCCCTGCGTCTCTGTTATTTTTTTTGCTACCGTCTCCTTAGCATTTTTTTCAAGCGCGGCGGCTAATGCGCTTTTGGCGCCCTCCAGGTCTTGATCGCTGACCTGCGCTACTTCGCCTTCGCTCCCTCCGGTCATGGCTTCTGACGATTTGCCATAAACGGAAGCGTACCTTGGGGAACCAGCGAGTCCAGGCAAAGAAAAGGTAGACGGATTTATATTATATTCAGGGCCGGGTTCTGAGGCCTGAACCGCAACATCTGCATAGCTCTTTGGTTGTACGGAAATTCTGGCTTTGGACTTAAATAACTTACCCTCATCTGAAAGAAATCTGGTATTGGCCACCAAAATCTGCGTCAGATTATAATCATTAAACACCCGGATTGTACCCTCGGCCTTGCCGCCCTTAATGGATTTACCTGTTGCCGGAAATTGCTGTGACAATTCTTGAGTGTCTTCTATGATTTGACCAGGCATAATTTTATCCCGAACCGCAATACCGCCCGCATCCGCGGCAACTATAATATCTTCGTTAAAATCCCATGTTTCCTGAGTCGGCCACAATTCTATTCTTGCCTCTAAAAACTTTATGTAGATGGCGCCCGAACTTATAATAATCGGCGTCAAGACCAGAAATACCCAAAATAATTTGGGAACAACGGGCCTTCGCTTTTTTCCGCTATCCGTATGAATGGATCCTGGCGGCAAAACTACGGCTTTAAAACTTTCAACGGGTTTTGGTGGGACTATGTCGTATATCTTTTTAGTAGGCTTTACCATAAAGCAATATTGAAACTTTAATAGCGAGCGGGACGCCTGATATATCGAGCGCACTAGCCGCTATAACAAAGCAGTAACGAAGAGGTGTTCTGCGGCGAAAATTGTTGAATTGTCTTATGCCCTGCCGCTTCCATATGAGGTAAATCCGCTGGGGCTAAAATCTTAACATTCGGCAAGCCCAGAATAACTGATGTTTTCCAGTCGGCCGAACTTAAACACTCTTTGATCTCGGGCTGCAAGCTTCCCCCGCCAAAAATAAAAATTGAATTTGGCAAAACTTCCAGATCTTGCGGCAGCAGTTTTTTTAAATCTTCCAGCCAAGAGTAAACCACCGGAATCAATTCCTTTTTTATTCTGGCGCCAAGATCCTGAGAAAGCAAACCGGCGGCATAGTCTTCTTTTAGGATTCTGGCTCTCGGGAGATCACACCCCATGCGCTGCGATAGTTCCTCTGAAAAATTCATGCCCCCTCTTTCAAAAACGCCGGAAAAAACCAGCCTCCCGTCTATGATGATAAGGGTTTGAGTGACGGAACCTCCTATGTCTAAATATATGCCGTCCGGCATAAAATTAGAGATCCTGCAGAGAGCCTCCGCCAAAGATATAAATTCTCCGGGCCTGATTTTAATTTTGCCTACATCGCGCAGAATTTTTCTCAAAAAAGCTTCGTATTGATGCCTTGAGTCGGTGAAAAACAATAGAAAATTAAGAAGGATCTTTTTGCCTGTAAAATTGCGGAGGGAAGAAACCTTATAACCATCAATGGACACTCCCAACAGCTTGGAGTCGGAAAAAACAATATCTTTGCCGGACAACCCCATCTTTTTAAATAAAATCTTTTTAGCTTGTTCTTGCGCTTGCGCGAGCAGCAGTTTTTCTTCCCGGCCACCAATGCGAATGCTTTGATTTCCTCGTTGAACTTCTGTCGCGATTACAAAAGAACGCAGTATGGCCGGGGGCGGGGCAACTATGAAAAATCCGGGGGGTTCTTCCGCGTCCTTGAGGACGTCGTTAATGACCTTTGCGGCGAACTTCTTCGTTATTTGCAAACGAAAATCCAATTGCGGGCCATTCTGAAAATCGCTATTCCAAACCCCAAATTCATCAATGTATTCCAAGGAACTATTCAAAATAATTTTTTTACCTTCTTGAGTCCGGAACAATACCGCCTTTACGGATTCGCTTCCTAAATCCAAAAGTAGTACGGGAGCTGACTTTTTAACCCGATGGGTCTTGAACGCCGGAGAAAATAATCGCATTGGCTTAATTTCGTATTATACCAAAGGTTTGGAGATCACCCAATAGGTTGTCGGACGCTACTCTAAAGCTCCCCTAATTCGGCGAATACCGGCAGCCACGGCTTCTTCTTTTATAATCTTGAACTGTCCGACCTCACTCGTGTTTTTAACATGCGGCCCCCCGCACACCTCTTTGGAAAAGTTATTGATGCCGTAAACTTTAACTCTTTCCGGATAGTGGACCCCCTCCACGGTAAGCGCCCCTCCGGAGAGAGCCTCAGCCAACGGCATTTCCCGCATTTCAACTTTTAGCTTTTCATTGATTTTTTCCCGGACCAGCCTCTCAGCGGCATTCAATTCTTCCGGGGTTATTTTTCGCGGAAAAGTAAAATCAAAACGCAATCTTTCGGCGGTAATGTCAGATCCTTTCTGCCTGACCTCCGGACCTAAAACCTGTCTTAACGCCGCCTGTAAAAGGTGCGTAGCCGTGTGAAGACTGGTCACTTGTTTTAACTCCTCCTCGTTAGCGGCTTTTACTTCGCCGGTATCTAGCACTAGGCCGTGGCCCCCGAATTTTTTTTCTTGGCCGGCGCGGGACGTTTCTTGATGCCTTTCTCTCGCCCTCTCAAAACCAATCTCATCAATTCCTACTCTGTGTAACCCCGTCCGCGCCAAATCATGAATTACATCCAATGTGAGACCATATGTCTGGTGAAAATAAAAAGCGTCATCACCAGAAATAACTTTTGTTTTATGGATTTCCATATCTTTGCCTG
>CAYJUL010000003.1:0-23536 GCA_964373345.1 uncultured Candidatus Saccharibacteria bacterium | reverse complement strand
CCCTCCTACGTTAAAACTTCGGAGGGCGAGACATAGTAATCAAGAAGGGCTTTCTCGTCCTCCGTAGCCTTGCTTGTCCGCCGAAGCATTAGCGTAGGCGGACGCGAAGGAGGAGTTTGAATCCTGGCGGGGGCATACGGCATCTGTTATAATAAATCCGATGAGGCTTAATCGCGGAAAATTTATTTTTGTCATTCTTGGGTTGCTGGTTTTTTTGCCGCTTTTGACGCTGGCGGCAGAAGGCTTGGTTCCTTGCGGCAACGATTTAAACGGCAACGGGAAGGTTGATCCGGAGGAGGCTTGCAGTTTTTGCCATCTCTTTCAGCTGTTTGACAACATAGTGGATTTTATATTAGTCAGATTCGTTCCGCCTCTGGCCATTTTAATGCTGGTTGTGGGCGGAGTAATGTTTATAGCCGGAGCCGGAAGTCCGGCCCAAATAAACAAGGGCAAGGGTATTCTTACGGCCACCATTACTGGCCTGGCGATTGTTTATGTCGCCTGGCTGCTCGTTAGCTTTTTCTTCGAGGCAATAGGCGTGGCCACGTGGACCGGTCTGCAGGGCGGTTGGTTTACTTTTCCTTGCGAGGTCCCTTAAGATCTGGGCACTTCGGCAGGCTCAGCGTAAACCATACTTCAAAACCAGGTTTAGAAGTTATACGTTTAGAAACTATATCTCATTTTCGGCTTGCGCCCCCAATGCTTCACTTGTACGAATTTGAGCACCCGTAGCTCAATTGGTAGAGCAGCGGACTCTTAATCCGTTGGTTACAGGTTCGACCCCTGTCGGGTGCATCACGCTGGAAAAGTCAATGCCTCGCCGCCGCAGGCGGCGAAAGCGGTTCGGACCAATTCAAGCATCTCGCACCAGTGTTAACTAACGAATTAACGCATTTCAACCATGAACACCATAGATTCTTACGACGCTTTTAAAAGAGCCGGAGAACGGATGTCTATTGAGCAGTTTAAGCAGTATTTGAATATGGTTTCTCTTTTGCCGTATGAACGGGAATATGTTTTGCGTGTAATTGAGCGTTTTGATGAGCCGACTATAAGTCAGGGTATTACCCGCGATGAATTTTTTAAGGCCCTGGACGACATGGTAAAGAATCCGGATGATCCGATAGATGCTGCCGAAGCCGAGCGCATAAAACAAAAGTTTGCATGACGACATATTTACAGCCTCACGTGTTTGACATAAAATAAATTAGCATTAGAATAAACATCATTCGCAAAATTAATGTTAACCACGGAACAAAAATTAAAACTTATTGAAGAGCATAAGTTGCACGCAAAAGATACGGGTTCTGCCGCGGTGCAAACCGCTTTGCTTACGGAAGAAATACGCAAGCTCTTGTTGCATCTCCAAAAACACGGCAAAGACTTTCATTCCAAGCGCGGACTCCTTAAGATGGTAGCCAAAAGAAGAACCCTGCTAAATTATCTGCAAAAAGAAAATAATAAAGAGTACGCCAAGCTTGTAAAAAAGCTCGGCTTAAGAAAATAATGGGTTCAATAATTCACAAAGAACAAAGAGTCGCCGTTTTCATCGACGTACAAAACCTATATTACTCGGCACGAAATCTTTACAAGGCAAAAGTCAATTTTAAAGAAGTTTTGCAGGCGGGTCTCGCTCAAAGAAAATTGATTAGGGCCTTTGCTTACGTTGTAAGAACCAAAACAGGCGAAGAGAAGCCTTTTTTTGACGCCTTGACGAAGCTTGGCATTGAAACAAGAGTTCGGGATTTGCAGGAGTTTATCGGGGGACTCAAAAAGGCCGATTGGGATGTGGGCATAGTGATTGATGCCATAAGGGTCGCGCCGGCAGTTGACGTTATAATTTTGGCTTCCGGTGACGGGGATTTTATTCCCCTTGTTGAATACCTGAAAAATCAGGGCAAACGCGTTGAAGTTATGGCTTTTGGCCGTTCGGCCTCCTCCAAATTGCAGGAAGCCGCGGATGAATTCATCAACCTAGAAGACAAAGCGGAAGGATATTTATTAAAGACGTAAAATGAGCACGATCAAAGAAGTACGAAAATTTGAGACGGATATCGGTGGAAAAAAACTGACCATAGAAATTCCGCATTGGGCGGAGAACGCGAACGGCGAAGCCCTTGTGCGCTATGGCGACACAGTAGTTATGGCTACGGCCGTCATGGGAGGGGAAAGAGGAGACTTGGGTTTTTTTCCGTTAACCGTTGATTACGAAGAACGGTATTACGCGGCCGGAAAGATACGCGGTTCAAGGTATATGAGACGCGAAGGGAGGCCGTCGGACGAAGCTATATTAAACTCGCGTCTGATTGATAGATCCATACGCCCGCGTTTTCCAAAACAGCTAAAACGCGACGTGCAGGTTATTGCTACCTGCTTTTCTTGGGATGCCGAAAACGAGCCCGACATTTTGGGTCTTTTGGCCGCCTCTACGGCTTTAAGCATTTCCGATATTCCCTGGGCGGGGCCGATAGCCGCGGCAAGAGTTGGCAAGGTGGCTGGCGAGTGGGTTTTAAATCCAACCTACGAGGCCAGGCAGAGTTCCGAGGTGAATTTGATTTTTTCTGTTTGCCAGTCCCCAAAGGACATGAAAAAACAACAAGCGGGTTTGTTGATAAATATGATTGAAGGCGATTTTGAGCAGGTAGATGAGCAGACGATCGCAGGAGCCTTTTCTTTTGTAAAAACGCATTTCGAAAAACTTCTTGATTTTCAGCAAGAAATAGCGGACAGCATTGGTAAAGATAAACTCGTGCTTGACGCGCCCGGCCGCGACGGACAATTAGAGCGCGAAATAAAAGAGGTTTTAGGAGATAGGCTTGAGGCGGCCTTATTTACGAAAGACAGGAACGAACGCATGGAGGACGTAAATAAACTGAAGGACGAAATGGTGGCTTTTACCGAAGGAAAATATCCCGGAGAAAAAAAGGGAGTTTATGCCGGAGAATTTTTTGAAGAAGAGCTGGATAGAATAATGAAAGAAAGTATTTTAAAACACGGCAAGAGACCCGACGGCCGGAAGCTTGACCAGGTGCGTGAAATTCAGGCCCAAGCCGGCGTTCTGCCGCGAACGCATGGCTCCGGCCTTTTTGTCAGGGGGCAGACAAGGGCTCTTTCCATTTTGACTTTGGGCGCGCCGAGCGATCAGCAATTACTGGAAGGAATGGAGATCGTTGGCAAGAAACGTTTCATGCATCATTATAATTTTCCTCCGTATTCTTCTGGCGAAGTCAAGCCATTGCGCGGTCCGGGCAGGCGCGAGATTGGCCACGGCATGTTGGCTGAACGCGCCCTAATGCCTCTTATTCCGGAATTTGAAAAATTCCCATATACCATACGCATAGTAACCGAGATTCTTTCTTCCAACGGATCTACCTCCATGGCCTCTGTTTCTGCGGCTTCTTTGGCCTTGATGGACGCGGGCGTACCGATAGAAGCTCCGGCAACAGGGATAGCAATTGGCATAGTAATGGATGCGCAGGGAAACTATAAGCTTTTGACTGACATTCAGGGGCCCGAAGATCATCACGGCGGAATGGATTTTAAAGTGGCCGGCACGAGATCCGGGATAACGGTGATTCAGATGGACGTTAAAATAGCCGGAATTACGGAAGAGATATTAAAAGAGGCGCTTGAGCTTGGTAAAAAAGCCAGGCATGAAATTTTAGACAAAATGGAAAAAGTTTTGGCTAAACCGCGGCCGGAGCTGTCGCCTTATGCGCCGCGCATCATAACGATACAAATTAATCCGGCCAAAATTCGCGAAGTGGTGGGTCCCGGCGGAAAAGTTATTAACGAGATTATCGGCGAAACGGGGGTGGCGATTGACATCGAACAATCGGGCCTTATTTTCATTACTTCAGAAAGCGCGGAATCGGCCGCAAAGGCGGTTGAGTGGATAAAAAACATTACAAGAGAGGCGAAAGTGGGCGAGGTGTTTCAGGGCAGGGTGGTGCGTATTCTTGATTTCGGCGCGTTTGTTGAGCTATGGTCGGGGACAGACGGATTGGTCCATGTTTCGCAGTTGGCCCCGTGGCATGTCAATAAAGTAACCGACATAGTCAAGGTGGGCGATGTTGTTCAAGTAAAAGTAATTTCCATAGATGAGCAAGGGAGGATTAATCTCTCAATGAAAGACGCGAAGAGCCGCAACGGAGAGCGTTAGCGGCTTTAATATATGCCTATATGCGTGAAGAAGCCTTAGAACAATTAGGGCTTTCCGACAAAGAGACCAAAACATATCTTGCGGCCTTGAACTTGGGTTCGGCCTCCGCGCAGGAAATCGCCAAAAAGGCGGGGCTTAAGCGACCAACCGCTTATTTTGCGATTGAAAGATTGTCAAAATTGGGCCTCATCAGTTCTTTTGAAAAAGGGAAAAAGCGTTATTTTTCAGCCGAATCTCCGGAACGACTTTTGTATTTAATTACCGGCCAAAGAAGAAAGGTCGCCTCGCTGGAAGAAGACTTTCGGAGAGTCCTTCCCGAGCTTAATAATATTTTTAAAATGTCGGGCGAACAGCCGAGGGTCAGATTTTTTGAGGGCCGCGAGGGTATAATTTCTATACAGCAGGATATCTTAAAATCAAAATTTTTGAGCATTGAGGAATTTGTGCCCCTGGATGAGGCCTATAAAATATTTCCTCCGGCGTCGAAAGATCACCGGCGCCGCATCCAAAAGAGATTTTCCAAAATACCGCGTAAGGTAATTTATTCTTCTCGCAAAGGGAAAATTTTGCCGGCAAAAGAAGGAAAACTGGAGCGAAGATTTATTTCTCCGTCAAGGTCTTTATTTTCGGGAGAGCTCGTTATTTACGGCACCAAAACGGCAATCGTGACGTATAAAGGCAAATTAATCGGCATTATTATTGAAAGCCGCGAGATCGCGGACACCCTGCGGACGATTTTTAATCTTGCCTGGGTTGCGGCGGGAAAGTAAGCGATATCACGGAGCGTGACATCGCTTGAAATTGCGTCGCTCGCCCGCAAATGAAAATAAACTTTCCTCTGCGGGCTCGCTAGCAATTATAAGCGTCCACGGAGCTTGAAATTGCGTCGCTCGCCCGCAAATGAAAATAAACTTTCCTCTGCGGGCTCGCTAGCAATTATAAAACTTACTTCAAAAAAAGCGGGCGCTCGCGAAGAGCGCCCTTTTACGGTTGGTTCGTCGTATAAAGCAGACGACCAATCGGCAAGGTTTTGATTGGTTTTTGTTTTTTCCCAGTTTCTGCTGTCTCAGCTCCGTCAGGCACCACCGCTGCATCTTGCTACCGGCGGTAAGACCCATTTTTTGAAACTGGTAGTTGCACCCATTTATTGATCACCCCCTTTCTGTTTGGGGTCCGTTCCTGCGCGACGCATATAGTCGCCGCGCAGGAGACGGCCTTGGCTCCCCTGCGCACCATCCAATCTAACTTGGACGTGCTGCGGGGTGAGTGCGGCACCCCGAACTTTCGCGCGGCTCATCCCGAGTCGTGGCGCAGAGACCCTTAGGTTCTGCCTCAGGGCGCCCAGAATGTGCTGGATACGGCCTACTTTCATTCAGACGAACTGCCCACGAGCTGTCACCATACTAACTCTTGTAGACGGCGCGTCTCTTCCCAGGATGAGAGAGTTTTAGGTAGACCACACACAGCCATCCGAAAACCTTATTTAAAGATTTCCGAATGGCTGGGTGAGGCCGCGTTAAGATCGCCTCGCCGAGCCCGGCTCCGGTCCATTTTTGGAAGTTTGCGGCAAATAACCCTGTAAGTTTTAGCCTACCTCCAATAGTTGAAAGAGCCTTTCGTTCAGGACTCCGTTACCCGAACGAATAGTTCCCAAACTAAGCTGACGGGGTATTATAGCACCCTGGCCCAATCTTGTCAAGCCCTCCTGACACTTTTTGGCCCATCGGCCCGGATTATGAAGATAGTGTTCGGCATATTTTGGTAAGTTCCATTGTCATACGTAGGAAATTGTCGCGTTGTTTATACTTCCGCTCGCTCCGCATTTCAAGGAACAACTGAAAATGCGGGAGCTCGCTTCATGGCAAACGTGTTCCTGAAAGCGCTTGCCGAGTTCGCCAGTGGGTTTCAGGAGACGTAAACAGCGCTTGTTAATCTTACACGCCATAATTTAAAAGCCCGGATCAGATCCGAGCTTTATTATTAGTTTTAATTTTTGGGTTTCCAGCGCAAGTCTGGATTCTTGTTGGCTTCATATTCGTCAAGTCTTCGCACAGGAGTCTTATGCGGCGCATCATACAGAATTTGCGCATCGCGGGCGGCCTCATCAGCGATGGCCAGCATTGCCGCGGCAAAAGCGTCCAATGTTTCTTTAGATTCGGTTTCGGTCGGCTCAATCATCAAGGCGTGTTCCACTATCAGGGGGAAATAAATTGTCGGCGCGTGAAATCCGTAATCGGCCAAACGCTTTGCGATATCCAGCGTATGCACGTCAAAAGCATGCTGCTTTTCATCCGTTAGGACGAATTCGTGCATGCATCTCGCGGGATAGGGCGCGTGATATGCATCTTTGAGTAATGACAAGAGGTAATTTGCGTTTAAGACCGCGGTTTCGGATATTTCTCTTATCCGGTTGCCCCAGGTCAGGATGTAGGCGTAGGCCCGCAGCAATACCAGAAAATTGCCGTAAAAAGATCCTATTCTTCCTATGCTTTTGGGTTTATCATTCGTTAAAGTAAAACGCTTGCCCTTTTTTTCTATCCGTGGAATCGGCAGAAAGGGCTCTAGCGTTTTGGCCACCCCTACCGGTCCCGCGCCCGGTCCCCCTCCGCCGTGCGGCGTGGAAAAGGTTTTATGAAGATTAATCTGCAGAACATCAACGTCCATCTGGCCGGGTTTGGCAATGCCGAGGAGAGCATTAAGATTTGCTCCGTCGCAGTAGATAAAACCGCCTTTTTTGTGCACAACGTCCGCAATGGCCAAAATGTCTTTTTCAAATAATCCGAGCGTGTTTGGGTTGGTAAGCATTAGGGCGGCAACGTTTGTGTCCATAGCCTTATATATTGGTCCGAGCTCCAAAATGCCGCGCCTGCCCGTTTTAATCGTTTCGGCTCTATAACCGCACATGGCCGCGGAAGCCGGATTGGTTCCGTGGGCCGAATCCGGTATCAACACTTTTGTTCTGTTTTCGCCGCGTTCTTCGAGCGCCGCGCGAACCATCATTAGGCCGGTAAGCTCTCCGTGAGCTCCGGCCGCAGGGAGCAATGTTACGGCACACATTCCGGTGATGCGAGCCAGCATCTTTTCAAGATGCCACATCGCCTTAAGCGCTCCTTGGGAATATTCCTCCGGAGTTAAGGGGTGGAGATCCGCAAAGCCCGGCAGTCTCGCAATGTCTTCATGGCTACGAGGATTGTATTTCATGGTGCACGAGCCCAAAGGATACATGCCTATATCTATGGCGTAGTTCATTTGGGAGAGACGGGTATAGTGGCGTACTGCTTCCGGCTCCGAAACTTCGGGGAGACCGATTGGAATGTCTTGTCTAAGAAATTCCGCCGGCAGAACATCCTCTAGTTTTTTTCCCGGAACATCAAGCGATGGCGCATCAACGCCTTGCCTGCTTTGCCTGCTTTTTTCAAAGATGAGAGCTTCTGTCATTTGACGGCCTCCTCAAGCTCCGCGGCAAATCTGTCTATTTCCCGCTTGCTGTTGGTCTCAGTAACGCACACCAGGAAGTCCCATGGATTATGCGGATACCATTTTTGAAGGGCCGTGCCGCCGATAATATTTTTGCGCAAAAGATATTTCAGTATCTCCTGCGCCGGTTTTCGTTCGGAATGAACCAGAAATTCATTGAACGTGGGACCCGCGCCGTGCACGAAGTAATTTTCGCTTTGTCCGATAAGATTTTTGGCGTAATCGGCCTTAAGAACGTTTTGCCTTGCCAGTTCCCGCAGGCCGTGTTCGCCCATAAAACTTAAAAACATTGCCGCGCCTATGGCCATTAAGGTTTCATTGGTGCAGATATTAGAAGTGGCTCTTTCTCTGCGGATGTGTTGTTCTCTTGTGGCCAGAGTTACGACGTATCCGGCGCGGCCGTCCGCGTCTTTGGTTTTGCCCACAAGGCGCCCCGGCATTTGACGCAAGTATTCTTTTTTGGCGGCAAAAAGTCCGAGACCCGGACCGCCAAAACCCAACGGTAGTCCAAAAGATTGTCCTTCGCCGGCAACAATATCGGCTCCGAAATCTCCCGGCGGCCTTAAAACTCCCAAAGCCACGGGCTCTGTAACTATCACTATCAAGAGAGCCTTTAGCGTATCGGCAAAAGTTTTGGCTTCGGCGAGATTCTCTATTCTTCCCAGAAAATTCGGATATTGCACAAGAACACAGGCTATCCCTTCTGTCTTGCGGTCGCCACTGCTAAATATAGTGGAATCATCCGTATCGCGCGGTAAATCAGTGATTTTCATTTGACTGGGCTTGGCGTAAGTATCAAGCACCGCTCTATAATTAGGATGCAATAATTGGGAGACCAATGCTTCGTTTCGGCCGGTTACGCGTTTTGCCATTAACATCGCTTCTGCGGTTGCGGTGGCGCCGTCATACATGGAGGCGTTTGCCACGTCCATCCCCGTGAGCATGGATATTAGTGTTTGGAATTCGTAAAGAGCCTGTAGCGTTCCCTGCGATAGTTCCGGCTGATATGGCGTGTAACAAGTTAAGAATTCCCCGCGCGAAAGAAGTTGATGGATTGCGGCGGGAGAGAAGTGTTTGTAAGCGCCTGCTCCAAGGAAAGAAGAAAAACTTTTGCCCCTCGTATTGGTTTTGGCGAGGCGCTCCATAAAATTCATCAGCTCCGGTTCGGTCATTGGGGCAGGGAGCGCGAAATCGCTCCCTGCCAATAGGCTTTTGGGTATATCGCAAAATAGCTCTTCAATGGACCGCGCGCCTATCGCGTCAAGCATCATGCCTTTGTCTTCTTCCGTAAGCGCCAGGTATCTCATAATACTAGCCCCCTACGAATTCTTTGTAGGCTTCTGCGCTCATTAATTCTGCGAGTTCGTCAGGATCAAGGATTTCTATTTTAAACATCCAGCCGCGCCCATACGGATCTTCATGAATAAGTTCGGGGCGATCTTCCAGCTCTGTATTTATTTCTGTAACCCGTCCTGTCACCGGCGAGTAAAGAGACCAAGCGTCTTTTTGCGATTCTACCGTGCCGCATTCGGCGGCGCGCCGCGTAAGCACTCCTACGGCCGGCAGATCCACCAGATAAATACCCCTTGCCTCTCTGGCTTCTCTCATGCAGTCTTGAGCGTGATCGGTTATGCCCACAGTCCCTACGGACCCCTCCACGCGAATCCATTCGTGGGTGGCAGCATAGCGAAGATCGGGCGGAATCGCGCCGGAATTCTTTTTAGTTGTTGCCATCTTGGTTGTCTCCTTTCTTTGATCTTTTGTAGAAGGGCACCTTGACCACTCGTGCCTCTTCCGGTTTGCCGCGAGCATTTATGATAAGGCGCGTACCAATCGGAGCGTAGGGTTTTAAAACATAGCCCAAGCCTATGCTTTTTTGAAGAGTAGGCGACCAGGCCCCGCTCGTTACTGATCCTACGACGCCGCGCTGCGTGTTTAAAATTTCATAGCCGTGGCGCGGGATCCGTTTTGTTGCCATCGTGAATCCGACAAGTTTTGTTTTAACGCCCTCAAGACTTTGATGCAGCAGAGCGTTTTGTCCCACGAAGCGCGGGTTTTTGCGCAGTTTAACGGTCCAGGCAAGTCCGGCCTCAAGCGGCGTATGACTTTCGTCAATGTCATTTCCGTAAAGCATCATTCCAGCCTCAAGACGAAGCGTGTCGCGAGCGGCAAGGCCGCATGGAATTAATCCAAACGACTGGCCAACCGCATAGATTCTCTGCCAAAGATTTTCTGCGTCAACTTTGTCGCAATATATCTCAAAACCGTCTTCGCCGGTGTATCCCGAACGGGAAATCAGAACCGGAGCGTATCCAATCATTGTTTCAAAGAAGTAATAGTAAGAAATGCCCGACAGTTCCTGGCGCACAAGGTGACTCATTAATTCCTGCGCTCGGGGTCCCTGAAGTGCCATTAGAGAGACTTGATCGCTTGCGTCGGCAACGGATGCATTGCCTACCAGCTGCATTTTTATCCACGAGCAATCCTTTTCTATATTAGCGGCGTTAACCACCAGCATAAAACGGCGGGCGTGAATTTTATAGATCGTAAGGTCGTCAATGATTCCGCCGTCCTCCCGGCACATTGTCGCGTATTGGAGCTGGCCATTGGCGAGCTTGGCCGCGTCGTTAGTGACGAGGCGCTGTACATTGCGAAGAGCGTCCGGCCCCTCAATGATTATTTCGCCCATATGCGACAAATCAAAAATGCCAACGCCTTTTCTTACGGCCATATGTTCTTCTTCTATGCCGGAATACCATCCCGGCATTTCCCAGCCGCCGAACTCTATCATGCGGCCGTCTAGAGCCCCGTGAATGCGTTCTAGCGGGGAACGCTTGAGTTCCGGCAAATTTCCATTTTGCATTGTTAAGGTCCTTTCCAACAAATTACTATGCCAAGTTAGCAAAAATAAACATCATTGACAAGGCGGCGTAAAACCACTAACATAATTTAGGCACTTTGAAAATTTGTTTTATGCCAAAATCTACGGAGGAGGTATCGTTGTGGCTGCAAAAAACAGAAAAGCAAACGATCAGAATGATTTGCAATTCGCCGTTGCCGGGAGAGCTGGCGACGGATCAGGCACGCTGTCAACCTTGTTAATGCGCATTTTGTATGCGCTTGGAGCTAGCGTGTTTCAGTGGCGAGCCGATATTTATTCAAATATCAAAACAAAGCCGACCTGTTTCGGTTTAATCGCTTCCTGCGAAGAATTCGCATCGGGCCCGCGAGCCTATTGGGATGTGTTGTTTGTCTTAGACCGTTCTGCCCTTTTTGATGAAGATGTCAAAGAACACGTTTCGCCGATCGCCCTTATAAAAAAAAGAGGACTCTTGGTTTACGATTCTTCGCCCAAGCTCTGGGACGTTAATATAGGCCGGCACATTACAGAGGAGCACGTAAGACTTTACGCGCCAACCGGCACGATTATTTTATCGGCGCCAATGGCTAAAATGGCAGAAGATGAATTTGGGGCCGACGCAAGAGACGCAAGCAAGCTGTATCAAACAAGAAATTTGATCGCTCTTGGATTGGTTGCGGCGTTGTTGGATGCGCCAAAAGATATCGCCGAACTGGAAATCGCCAAGGCCTTCGGCAATGCGAATGTACGCAAGGCTAATTTACGGGCCTTTGAACTTGGTTATGTATACGCGATCAGCCCTGATACGAGAGAGGCCGCGCGGCATCTACGAGATTTCGTTGCCGTCTTAAATCCACATCTTCAAAGAGGGCATATCATTACGGGCAATGAAGCTGCGGCTCACGGATCTTTTGCGGCAGGGTGTCTTTTTTACGCAGGCTATCCAATTACTCCGGCCTCCGAAGTTTTGGAAGAATTTGCCAAAGAGGTTGAAAAACTGGGCGGTATAGTCGTTCAGGCTCCTGATGAAGGGGAGGCCGCGCAGAACGTTTTGGGTGCGAGTTTCGGCGGCGCGAGGGCCATGACTGCGACCTCGGGTCCCGGCTTTTCAAGAATGCAGGAAGCTTGTTCGTCTTTTGACGCAATGGAGCAGCCCGGAGTTATTATGCTTTCTCAGAGAGGCGGGCCGGGCACTGGTCTGCCAACCCGTATCGGCCAAACGGAATTACTATATTCCATTTTCGGCGGCCACGGCGACAAGTTCAGAATTGTTTTGGCTCCCGGCGACGCCCAGGAGTGTTATTATCTGATACAGGAGTTGTTCAATCTTACGGAAAAGTATCAATGTTTGGGAATTTTTCTTTCGGATCAGGTGATAGCTCAAAGCGCCGAAAGCCTGCCAGCCCTTGATCCTCATAGGGTTGAGGTTGCAAGACATAAGCTTCTTGGCGCGAAAGACATTGAGTCGTTAAGGCAAAACAATCCTGACTGGGAATATAAACGATACGACTTGTCTGCATTAGACGGTATTTCTCCGCGCGCAATCCCGGGCACCAAAGGGGCGGTGATCTATGCTAATTCCAACGAACATGATGAGCGTGGTTATTCCAGCGAGGAGCAATTTTGGCGGTCTTTGATGTTGGACAAAAGAACGCGTAATCGTTACGAGCTCGCAAAACGAGATTTTGCCTTTCCCGCGCCGGTTCTTGAAGGCGATCTTGGTTCCGGCATAGGCTTTATTTCTTATGGCGCTCCTTCTATCGCAGTAAGAAAAGTCGTGGAGGATCTTGCAAAGCGCGGCGTAGCAACCAAGTCTTTGCGCCTCAGGACTTTATGGCCTCTTGAAAGAGACAGGGCCGTCATAGCCGGTTTTATAAATTCCGCAAAAAAGATCTTGGTTGTGGAGCACAGCACTCTCGGCCAGCTCTTAAGGCTTTTGCAAATGGAGATTGTGGGCAGAAAAACTCGTAAGCTTGTTTCCATATCAAGAGACGACGGTTGGCTGATTACGCCGGAGTTCATAGTTGAAAAAACGGAGAGGTGGTTATAATGACAGGCGCCATAACGATTAAAGATTTAGCCGGCCCCGGCGCTTGGTGGTGCGCGGGATGCGGCGACGCAGGAGTGGCGACGGCTTTAAAGCGCGAAGTATTGCATTTGGTCAATGATCTTGGCGTGCCAATAGAGAACATAGTTTTGGTTTCAGGCATAGGATGTTCCAGTAAAACGCCGGAAGAATTTCATTTGAACTCCATTCATACCCAGCACGGAGAGCTTGTTGCGGTTGCGATTGGTCTTGCTCTTGCCCGTCCGGACCTCACGATCATGGGCATTGGCGGAGACGGCGACGGATACGGCATCGGTATGTCGCGCTTCGTTCACGCGACGCTCCGCAATCTCAACTTTGTCTATATCGTGGACAATAATCAGGTTTACGGCCTGACCAAAGGTCAAGCTTCGCAAACCGCCCACTTGGGCTTGCGTACGATTTCAACTCCGGAGGGGTCAAGATTCAGGACTTTGGAGCCGTTGGAGCTGGCTCTTGTTAACGGCGCGGCTTACGTGGCCCGCGGAGTTTCCTGGACCCCAAACCCTTTGGCCGTAATGATTGATAACGCCATCAATACTAGAGGTTTTGCTTTGCTTGACGTTTTTTCCCCGTGCGTTACTTATCACCGCGAACCGGATTTTCCGCGCGGCGGCAACGCGCGTCTCTTGGTTGATTGGTATAAACAAAACTATACCATTGACGTCAACGAGGTTTATCGCAGAACCTTGCTTGCCAAGGGCGGAGCTCTGACTGATGAAGAAATTGACGGAATGATTGTGCCGGATTATGATCCTGGCGAACCAGATGCCAGAATAAAAGCCCTGGACTTGATTCAAAAGGCAAGGGCCTTAAACAAATACGTAGTGGGGGAGCTTTTACGGGATAATTCTTGGCCCACAATGCAGGATAATCTGGGCGTATCTCCGGATCGTCCGGTTGGGCTGGTTGATATCTGCGACCCAAGACGCAAAGAAGATTGCGCTAAATTGCTCGCCAAGTTTAATTGACCTACGCTTCGGCAAGCTCAGCGCAGGCGCTTCAGTGAGGCTAACGCGCGGCATAATGTTTTAACAAAGCGGCCCCCGGGCCGCTTTATACTTGACAAGCCGTTGTCTTTCTGCTAGTATTGTGTTGGTACCTCAACAAAATAAAAAGAGAGGAATGAAAATGGCGGAAGTAATACTCCTTGCGGCTGTGGGCGCGACATTTTTAATTCTAGCGAGCATGCTTGCGGGTTCACGCCTCGCCTCAGTATCGAGGCATGACAGGGATCTCGGCGGGGTAATCCTAGGTTTTGGCGTGGTCATTGGAGGGACGTTTTTGATAGGCGCCCTGCTGAACGCTTTAGATATCCCGAATGGCAAGGCGCTTAGCGTGTTGCCGGACGGCCAATACGCAGTCGTTTGCAGCCAGCGCAATGGAGACAATCTTGTTTTAACGCGTCTTGTTTCAAGAGAAAGAAATAAGGCGCCCGAGCCAAGAATGTATCAGGTTTCAAGGAGAGCTTTCGTGGCGGAGCCCAAATGCTTCGGCGAGACGCTTACCCTTGACGTTGTAAGCGGCGACGGCTACCGCAACATTGCAGTAAGGTAATTTAAAGGGTCCCTCGTAGGGGACCCTTACTGTTGACCCAACATTTTTGCGATTAGCCTTTGCGACGAGCTTAGCTAATCGCAAAGCGGTGGGGTTGACCCCGTTAGAAATCACGCCCGCGCTTGCGCGCCCGAAGGGCCCACGGGGCGGGCTATTTCTAACGGGGTTGACACAGGCGCATGCTTTGTTATACTGATTATAGTAAAGCGGGAGAATGAAATTTTGTGTCCGTTGGAAAACGGGCTTTTTTTAAACGTTGCCCGCTAAACCATGAATCAATACTAACATACGAGTGATTTCTATCCGTATATCCGTAAAAAATTCGTAATTCGCAAGGAGGAGTAAAACGATATGGATTTAAAATCTTTCGCATCGGCCATAGCCCAGATAGCCGAAGAAAAAGGCATCGCCAAAGAAAAGGTTATTGAAACGATTGAAATGGCCTTGGCCGCGGCTTACAAAAAAGAATACGGGAAAAAAGGCCAGATAGTCAGAGCCAAGCTTGATGCCGCAAAAGGTCAAGCAAAGTTTTGGCAGGTAAAGACGGTGGTAGACGAAGACATGATTTACTCCGAAGAAGAGTTGGAAGAGTTGCGCCAGAAAAAAGAACAGGGACTGTTTGTTGAAGAAGAAGAATTGCCGGAAGAAGGCAAAAAGGTGCGTTTTAATCTTGAGCGCCACGTTATGTTGGACGAGGCACTAAAAATAAAAGCCGGCATTAAAATCGGAGAAGAACTTATTATTCCTCTTGAGGCCCACGACGACTATGGCAGGATTGCCGCCCAGACGGCCAAACAAGTTATTTTACAAAGAATCAGGGAGGCCGAGCGCGAGAGCATAGTCGCGGAATACGCGTCTAAGGAGGGGGAGGTTATTTCTGGCGTTGTCCAGCGGGTTGAGGGCCGAAATGTGTATTTTGATCTGGGCAAAACCGTTGGCCTTCTGCCAAGAGAAGAACAGATACCGGGCGAGTTTTATCGTCCGGGCCAGCGCATGCGTCTTTATTGTCTGGCCGTAGAAGAATCTCCTAGGGGCCCTACGGTTGTTTTGTCGCGGGCCTATCCTAAATTTATTTCAAAACTTTTTGAAATGGAAGTGCCGGAAATAGCCGCGGGTTCCGTAGTCATAAAATCTATTGCCCGCGAAGCGGGGTCGCGCACAAAAATAGCGGTAAGCTCCGAAGCCGAAGGCGTGGATCCGATTGGATCCATGGTAGGGCAAAGGGGCACGAGAGTTATGGCCGTTATAAACGAATTGGGCGGAGAAAAAATTGACATAATAGCTTATTCCGATAAGTCCGAAGAATACATAGCCAATTCTTTGTCGCCGGCTAAAGTTCTTGAGGTCCAAATCAGAGCTAAAAACACCGCTTTGGTGGTAGCGCCCGAAGATCAATTATCTTTGGCCATAGGCAAGGAAGGACAAAACGTAAGATTGGCGGCCAAGCTTACCGGATGGAAAATAGACGTAAGGCCCCCTCCCGCGGAGGATTCCGGAGAGCCTGCCAAAGATGATAAAACAGAAGAGAGCGAAAAGCCGGAGGTCAGACAAGACAAGAACGGAGAAACACCAAAAACTAAAAAGACCAAAAAACCAAAGCAAACCAAAGAAACAGAGTCAATCGGCGAATAGTTTTATCGTTTAATTTTTACAGATATCAAGCTCGCAATTTTCAAAAGACGTTTTTTGAAAACGAGGCGCTGATAACCGTAAATTTATCGTTATGCTACTTTTAATACCGATATTTACTTCTTTGCTGGCGATTTTCTTTGCCTTGTTTCTTGCCAGAGGTTTATTTTCCATCCCGGTTAAAGATCAAAAAGTAAAACAGGTTTCGGGTTTTATTCGGGAAGGCTCTTTTGCATATCTGGAACGCCAATACAAAACCGTGGCGGTTGTGGCCTTGGTATTATTTTTGTTTTTTGGGTTATTCATTGGCTGGAAAACGGCACTTGGTTTTTTAATCGGAGCTTCGGCCTCGGCCTCCGCCGGTTTTATAGGAATGTGGGCCTCAACTCTAGCTAATGCCAGAATAGCGGAGGCCGCAAAAAGGGGTTTGCGTCCCGCTTTTAACCTTGCCATGCAAAGCGGATATATAACGGGTTTTTTGGTAGTGGGCTTGGGTCTTTTTGCCGTTTCCGCTTTTTACTTTTTTGTGAAGCCGGATTTGACGCCTTTGATTGCGTTGGGTTTTGGAGGAAGTTTAATTTCCGTTTTTGCGAGGTTGGGCGGGGGTATATACACTAAAGCCGCTGATGTTGGGGCGGATCTTGTTGGTAAGCTGGAAAAAAATATTCCGGAAGATGATCCTCGTAATCCCGCTGTCATAGCGGATAATGTTGGCGACAACGTTGGCGATTGCGCCGGAATGGCGGCAGACTTATTTGAAACATATGTAGTTTCTATCGTCGCAACAATGCTTTTGGGCCAACTTTTATTCAGCGTGAGTGAAAACATCATCTTATTGCCTTTAATTTTAGCTTCGGCGGCGACGCTGGCCTCAATGCTGGCCACGTTATTTATAAAAATTTCCCCCTCAGGAAACATAGAGGAGGCATTGTGGAAAGGACTGGCGGCGAGCGGAGTTTTGTCCGCCATAGCTTTTTTCCCGATTGTAAGCAGATTTTTGCTTTCGGGGCCCGAGATTGCAACCTTTGGTTTATATATGGCTCTTGTTGTGGGCCTGGCGCTTGTTGCGATTATCTTCGCCGTCACTAATTATTTTACTTCCAAAAAATATAAACCAGTTCAGCGAATAGCGAGGGCGTCTTTAAGCGGTCATGCCACCAACATTATCGCTGGTCTTGCGGAGGGTATGCGCTCCACGGCTTTTCCGGTTTTGGGCATTGCCGCGGCAATTTTTTTGAGTTTCTGGCTGGGCGGGATTTACGGTTTGGCCTTAGCCGGACTTGGAATGCTGTCTTTGGCCGGCATAGTCATTGCCATTGACGCTTACGGTCCTGCCACCGATAACGCGGGAGGCATAGCAGAGATGGCAGGTCTTCCGCAGAAAACTCGCGAGATAACCGACGCCTTGGATTCCGTGGGCAATACGACTAAGGCCGTAACCAAGGCCTATGCTATTGCTTCCGCCGGCTTAACTGCCCTTGTTCTTTTTTCGGCCTACACGCAGGAACTCTCGGCTGCCGGGGCCAAGGTTCAATTTTTACTTGAAGACCATAGAGTTATTATCGGGCTGTTTTTAGGAGGCCTTTTGCCCTATCTTTTTAGCAGTTTTGCGATGGAAGCCGTTGGGAAGACCGCCTCAAAAGTTGTGGACGAGGTAAGGCGCCAGTTTAAAGAAATTAAAGGGCTTGCGGAGGGCCGAGCAAAACCAGATTATAGGCGTTGCGTGGATATTGTTACCCGGGCGGCGCTAAAAGAGATGATGGTACCGGCCGTTTTGCCGGTCGCGGCGGCTTTACTCGTGGGATTGCTGTTGGGCCCCGAGGCTCTCGGCGGGTTTTTGCTGGGCGCCATAGTTACGGGATTATTTGTAGCTCTCTCAATGACGACCGGAGGAGCGGCTTGGGACAATGCCAAAAAATATATTGAAGACGGCAACTTAGGAGGGAGGGGTAGCTTTGCTCATCAAGCGGCAGTTACCGGAGACACGGTAGGAGATCCTTATAAGGATACGGCCGGGCCGGCCATAAACCCAATGATTAAAGTGATAAATATAATCGCTCTTTTAATGGTTGGGTCGTTGATCTGAGTAAAAAAAAGTCGCGCCGTCTTAGACGCGACCAAGTTGATTTCTATTGTTGCGTTTGTTGCGCCATCCATTTGTTCCATCGGATAGTATCGGGCGGAAGGCTCTCTGGTGCTAACAGCGCCGAACTTCCCCAAAGCTTCATGAAGTCTTCTTCGGGCATGCCATTGATAACCCATACCCTGTCCGGTGCCATCATGGTGCCATCCGGTAGACCGCGCGGCGATGAGAAAATTTGGACCAAATATTCATAAGGAAAGTCGCTTGCTCCCCGAATAATCCTTCCGGCTACCCCAGGAGAAAATCTTCCGGGGTATAATTCAAAAATAACCCGGGTACCCATATAGATTCTTTTATGTACTATCTTGAGGGCGAAGGCCAAAACCCAGTTCTTGAGTGCTATTAAAATTCGTCCCAGGAGATAGATCCCGGCAACCGTCAGAGGAAGCTCCAGGCCCGGATAAAAGGCGCTTTCTAGATTCAAGGCGTCAAATAACATTCCCCACCACTCCCTGAAGGTTTCACGGAAGGGGCTAACTAGCTGATCGATAACAATTATTGCGATGGCGCCCACAAGGCCCCAGATCATTGAACGCCCAAATTCCATGCGGGCGGCAAGCGAGGACGCAATTTCTTTTAAGACCCTCATTTCCGTCTCCTATTTTAAAGATCTAGCCGGCTATTAATTTTACCACCTTTTTATTTTTATGCAAGGGTCCGGTACTATTTTGGAGCTTCCTGACTATAAAAAAATAGCCTCGGAAGTGCGGCGCGAGGATATCAAGATCACCAACGAAGAAGTTAATGATTATTTACGCTGGCTCCAAAAATCTAGAGCCAAATTCAGCCAAATCACAAGGTCCTGCAGGCGGGGAGATTTTGTAGAGATTGAATTTTCAAACAGTTTGGACGAAGGTAAGCACAAAGACGCCTTTATTTTGGGTGACGGCAAGTTTATCCCGGGTTTTGAGGACAAGATCGTTGGCATGTTCTCCGGCGAGGAACGAGAATTTAGTCTTAAAATGCCGGAGTCTTATCCCAAAAAAGACGCAGCCGGCAAAACAGTTTTATTTAAAGTCAGGCTACATTCGGTTCAGAAAATGGAACTCCCGGAGCTTAATGACGAACTTGCAAGATCCTTGGGAAACTTTGAGAATTTAAAAAGCCTCAAAGATGGCGTTGCGTCAGGCCTCAAGAACGAAAAAGAGAACGCCGCGTCTGTCAAGGCGCGGGTTGAGATCCTGGAAAAAATAATGGAGCAAACAAAGATCGATGCGCCCGAGAATTTGGTGCGTTTTGAACAAAAACATATAACGAAACTTTTTCAGCAGGAGCTGTCGCAGAAATTAAAGTTGAGCCTGCCCGAATATCTTGCTAAAACCCATCAGACGGAAAAAGATATAGAGGATTTTTTTCTTGCTCAAGCTCAAAGCCGAACAAAAGAAATTATTGTTCTCGGCGCCATCGCAGAAAAGGAACAGATTAAAGCCCCGGCAGAAGAAGTTCAGCGCCAAGCCGACGATTTTTTAAAAAAACGCGACTCCGCGGCTGCGGCCGAAGCAACTCTTGACCCGGGAGAATTACGTCTGTATATTGAAGAAAAGATACGAGTTGAAAAAACTCTGCGATTTCTTGAGGGTCTCGCGGCCGGAGAAAAACCGCGAGACCCTATTTAAACCATGAATTTAATCCCAACCGTTATTGAAAAGAGTCAATATGGGGAAAGGGCTTACGATATATATTCCCGTCTTTTAAAAGACAGAATAATTTTTCTTGCGGGCCCCGTTAGCGATGTTTTGGCAAATTCCGTCATTGCCCAGCTTTTGTTTTTGGCCAGCAAAGATCCGGATAAAGACATACAACTCTATATAAATACGCCCGGAGGGTCGGTTACCTCCGGCATGGCCGTTTACGACACTATGCAGTATGTTAAGCCCGACATATCTACGGTTTGCATCGGTCTTGCGGCTTCTATGGGCGCGACTTTACTTGCCGCGGGCGCAAAAGGCAAGCGTTTTGCCCTGCCAAACTCCGAGGTACTTTTGCACCAGGTGGCGGGAGGCGTGAGCGGGGAGGCCGTTGAGATAGAGATTACGGCCAAACAGATTATTAAAATAAAAGACAGGCTTAACCAAATTCTGGCTTATCATACCGGTCAGCCGCTGGAGCGAATAGAAAAAGACACGGATAGGGATTTTTATCTTTCGGCTCAAGAAGCCAAAGAATACGGCATCATAGACGAAGTCATAGAAAAGAAAAAGTAGCGAGGCTATCTTAAAATCTCTTCATTCCCGCCCTTTGGGGCAGTAGAGCTAAGCTTCACTTGCCCCCCTTGCAAAGAAGGGCGGGACTTGTTATTATTAAAATAGGAAATTTATTATTTTAACCATATTCGGTATTACTAAAAAAACACCGATGCCGGCAGTTAAAATCTCTTACGACAATTTTTTAAGAACACCCTTTACAGATGGCGTTTTGCGCATGGATTTTATCTCGCATCCGTGTCTTGCGGCATACCGATTAAAACCACAACATGGAGCTGCAATTAGTGGCGTTTGCCGCGGTTTTTGTTGCATTGGGCGCGGGCTCTCTTCTGGGCTATTTTGCGCGTCAAAGCATTGCTCGTAAACAGGCGGGCACAATAGAACAAAAAGTAGAGCAAAAAATCAATGAAGCCCGCTTTGAAGCCGATAAGATTCTAGCCGAAGCAAAGATTAAGGCTAAGGCGGCGGAAGAAAAAATAACTCAAGCTCTTGATGAGCGTCGGCAGGAATTCCTGAAAACGGAACATCTTTTGCTTAGAAGAGAAGAGGTCCTTGATAAACGAATTTCTGAATTAGATAAAAAAGAAAAAATCTTCGTTCAAAGAGTGGACGAACTCAAAAAAATAAAATCCGACGTTGAATCTCAAAAAGAGGCGGTTAAGCATCAATTGGAAGCAGTTGCAACGTTGTCCCGCGAGGACGCAAAAAAAGAACTTTTCACAGAGGTTGAGCGCGAATGCGAAAAAGATATTACCGGCAGAATTAAAAAACTAGAAAGCGAAGGGCTTGATAGGTTTGAACAAAAAGCCAAAGAAATCATCGCTTCCGCAATTCAAAAGTATGCGGCCTCCACCTCCCAAGAACACACAACAAGCACGATTGTTTTGCCGTCCGAAGATATTAAGGGCCGCATCATCGGTAAAGAGGGGCGCAATATTAAAACTCTTGAACGCTTAACCGGCGTTGAAATAATCGTTGACGAAACTCCCGAGGCCGTAACAATTTCCGCATTTGATCCTGTGCGCCGTTACATAGCCAAGACGAGCTTGGAACGCTTGATTAAGGATGGCAGAATACAGCCGGCCCGCATAGAAGAAATAGTCTCTAAGGTTGAATCCGAGGTTAATGCCGAGGTGCGAGGGGCCGGAGAGGCCGCGGTTTACGATGCCGGCATTGTTGGGCTTGATCCGAAGTTGATACAAATATTGGGCAGACTAAAATTCAGAACCAGTTACGGCCAGAATGTGCTTTTGCATTCTTTGGAAGTTTGCCACATAGGCGGCGCGTTAGCCGCCGAAATAGGCGCCAACATTGCGTTGGCTAAAAAAGGAGGATTGCTTCATGACATCGGCAAAGCTTTGGATCATCAGGTTGAGGGATCGCACGTTGAAATAGGTATTAGAATTCTGGAGAAGTTCGGAGTCGAAAAAGAGGTTGTAAGCGCAATGAAGGCGCATCACGGGGATTATCCCCATGAAAGCGTTGAGTCGGTAATCGTTCAGGCGGCCGACGCTATTTCAGCCGCAAGGCCCGGAGCGCGCAAAGACACCGTGGAAAATTATTTGCGGAGGCTCGCGGAATTGGAAACTCTGGCCGGTTCTTTTGCCGGAGTGGATAAAGTTTGGGCTTTGCAGGCCGGTCGCGAAATCAGGGTTTTCGTTAAGCCGGAAGAAATTAATGACCTTGGTATGCATAAACTTGCCCGAGACATAGCCGACAGAATTCAGGAAGAATTACGATACCCGGGCGAAATTAAGGTAATCGTCATCCGTGAGAATAGGGTGGTGGAGCATGCCAGGTAGTTTTTGGAATAAGGCATTCAAATTATGACAGCAAAAAACAGGGCCGCGCGGCCCTGTTTTTTGCTGATGAAGTATCTTTACGACCGTGCTCGAACCCACTTTACCCCGTTAGAAATAGAACGCGAACATCATAAAAAGCATAAAACGCCGCCAGTTTTCTGGCGGCGTTTTATCTCAGGTTGCAATAACCGAACCCACGTATCTTTACTGTATGAGCGAAGCAAGACCAGTTGGCAAGCTTTCTTTTTTCAATTCGAGATTATACAAGAAATGGTCTTTTGCTCCTGCTGGAATTTTTCCGACCAAGGGTTTGAGCTGTGATGGCCCATCCCCGGTTGGATCAACGCCGTCAAAGTCAGGTTCTATACTTATTACGACAAGACTCTCTCCATCATCCATAGCAAGCGGGCCCTTGAGTTCGAAGGGAAGATTCTGAATAAAATCTTCGCCCGGAAATGGCGGAGCCGGCTTTTTTGTTGAGTTATAACCGCTAAATTCATCGGGTCCGCTGACCTTCGCAAATCTGCCAGTAGAAATAGGTTTTGGCCCGCCAGGAGCGTTAAGACCGCCGGGTACTGCCCATCCTTCGTATTTCCATCCAGCTGGGGCATCGGGGAGACTGAGAGAGGCAACCAACTTGGGAGCATTTGTTGGGTCAGCGAACCAAACTCCAGCAGTTTCGTTTTTATCTGGGTCATCAGTAGGCGTGCCAAGAACATAGCGACCAGAGAGCTTGTTGAAGTCTATTTGATTAAGCCCCGTTCCGAAGCTCAGATCGGCGCGGTTATTTGTGGCTTTCCCGAAAAGAATAAGCGATTGAGATGGCCCAGGATCAGTGTCGTTATCTGGCTCGATGGAGATCGCAAACACATCAACCCTTTCGACTTTCTCCTTTGTTCTAAACTCACTAATTGCTCGGCCCGAGAGATCAACAAGTTGTTTTTGCTTGTTAATATTAAAGCTGCCAAAACTTATTTTCTTATCCCCAACCACTACCCAACCTTCATAATGACCTTTTTCAAGCGGATCTAGGTTAGTCGCCTGAAAACTGACGCTGGAACCTGCCGCTACCGGTTGTGGTTGTTTTCTCGTAGCAAAATACCCAATTCCTCCAATTACCACCACGAGAGCGATTCCCGCGATAATTATAGGCATCGCAAAACCTTTTTGTAAATTATTGTTTGCCATATATTTTTAATAAATGTTATTGATTATTTAATGATTCGACCTTGTATCTTCAGTATAGGCTGTAGTCATATTGATGTCAAGTCAGCTTTACATACAAATTGTGGATAACTTTCGGTGAGATTATTGAAAGACTGCCTTGCCAAAAGCCACTGAGAAAGCGCGACACCATACCCAAACTTCGTTGTAGTTCCTAGGATTAAGGCCAGCCGGAACTTCGTAATTTTGGCCGCCGACATTGCCCTTGAGCCGCGCAATTTTTGCCGAAGCGTCATACTGATCATTTTTGCCAAAATAAACAAAAAGGTCGGGACCGTTGGTAATCTTAAAATCATCTTCAAAGCGTATGTAGTATTTGTCAGCAACCTTTATTAATCGAGCTTGACCTTGAGCGTTGTGACCCGCTAGACCAACAAAAACGCCTTCGCTAA
>CAYJUL010000002.1:12514-25406 GCA_964373345.1 uncultured Candidatus Saccharibacteria bacterium | reverse complement strand
CGTTTCGCATACAACGTTTCGCATACAACGTTTCGCATACAACGTTTCGCACACAACGTTTCGCACAAAAATAAAGGGGTGAGCCCAAAAATCAATCTCGTCTCCTATGGCATAAGTACTGCGTAAAGAAAAAGCCCGCCGAGAGCGGGCTTTGGTTGCGACTAGAAAAAAGTTATGGCACCGGATCCAAGAGTTTTATGATAGCAAGCTCCAGTGCGGCGTAAACCCGCGAAGCTTCCGGATTGGTGCAGGGACAATCTAAAGCCTTACAGTGACACCCCGCGCAATCCGGGGTTTCGCACCAACAATCATCCCCAATACATCCGCACTCGCATGGACAGTTTGGAATCGGATCGTCGTCTGGTTCTAGTGCCATTTCATCACCTCTTTTTGTGTACTAGCTATATTCTGACACAACAGCGCTAAATATGCAAGCTTTCGCCCGGTTGCCTTCTTGCTTTAAACGCCTAGTGGGACAATTAAAACTTGCCCGCAACTGATCATCCGCCAAGCTCGTTGCCAGCCTCCCGCATTTCCCTACGAAGCTGACGGTAGGTCAAAAAAGCTACGGGAAAGCTGATAATCAACATTGCCAGGCCTTCGGCAATATTCCATTTCGCCTGATTATAATCCACGTAGCAGTTTTTTTCTGACTGCGCGGCGGGCTTAACCGCCATACGCTCCTCAGTCATCTCCATAACCGGCAAAGGCCTGTATTCGCAGGTCTCGTATTTTAAAACGTAAGTTCTAAACACGGAGCCTAAAAAATTAGAACTGCTTAGAATGGTCATTATTGATGAAACCACGAAAAGCAGGGCAAGGGCCGCGATAAAAGTAAGTTTAACCAAGTTCATAAAGTAAAATAAATTAAGTTATGCTGTCATACGACCTTTTGATTTTTTCTAGCAACCAGCGAGCGGGATGCTGGATATGTCGGACGCGCCACCCACTATGGGGCTAAAAACCGGCGAATTCCCGAATAATGGCGCTGGGTACGGCGAAAACGCGGCCCGTACGATCCAGATATACCAAACCCACAATACTGCCATCCACGTCAAACAAAGGACTTCCCTTAATCTCGCTTTTATCGAAAATACTGGTCTCAATAAACTGCTCGTCAATTGATCTTATTACTCCCTCGTTCGCAATTAAATCCGTAGCGGCACTGCCATCAATGTTGCGCGAAATAAGTTTTGCGAGCAAAAAAATGCGCTGACCCGTTTCGGACGGCGTATCTTTAAAACTTATCGTTGATAAACCGTCTTTTTCCAGCTTTACAAGAACTAAGTTGTTTTGCGGATCTCGCTTGAGAATTTGATATGGCAAACTCTCGTTTTCTATAACAAAAACCGATTCCGAGTATCGCGGCACAAGATCATTGAGCGTAACCACGATACCGTCGGATGTTAGAACTAAACCAGAGCCCCGGATGTTGGTCCCCGGAATCTCAATCCCCACTACGGCTTTTTTAACGCCGCGCAGAGTCCCGAGCAAGGCGACATTTTCCTGCACCTTAATTTCATTAACCTGCGTAACGTATGTTGGCGCCTGTTCTAATCTGAATTGATAGAAAAGCGGCCTCTCGACCAACAGAGGCCATAAAATTTGAGCGCCAAAAATACCGCCGCCAATGCCTAAAATAAACACTGGCAAGGCCATTCTTATAGTTTTTACCATAACTATTGAGCTATTTTTGCGGAAATATTTTCTCTCTTGGAAATTTTACTGAAATCTGCCGGCAAGGTAAAAACAATTTCGCGATCTTGCGCATCAACAATAATTCTCTCGCCTTCTTTAATCTCGCCCTTTACAAGTTTAAGGGCCAGAGGGTCCAATACCTGCCGCTGAATTACGCGGCGCAACGGACGCGCGCCAAGATTGGGATCAAAACCGAGCTCGGCCAAAAGCTCTTTAGCCCTATCGCTGATCTTAATTTCAATATTTTTATCTGCCAGTCTTTCCGCAACCTTACCCAATTCCAAATCAACAATTTTTTTAATGTCTGTTTTACTTAGATAATTAAAGGTGATGATTTCGTCTACTCTGTTAAGAAATTCCGGACGAAAATGCTCTCTTAGGGCCTCCATAACTTTTTCTTTAAGGTCGTGTCGTTCTTCCTGTTCTTTGCCGCCAAAAAAACCGAGAGAGCTCATTTTTGCTATATGCTCGGAACCGATGTTAGAGGTCATTATCAAAATAACGTTTTTGAAAGATGCCATCCGGCCTTTTGCATCGGTCAATCTGCCGTCCTCTAAAATCTGGAGCAGAATATTGAAAACCTCGGGGTGCGCTTTTTCTATTTCGTCAAAAAGAATAACGCTGTACGGCCTGCGACGAATCTTCTCGGTAAGCTGGCCCCCTTCTTCATAGCCCACATATCCGGGCGGCGAACCTATAATTTTGGAAACGGTGTGCCGCTCCATGTATTCTGACATGTCAAGGCGCACAAGAGCACTGGAATCGTTAAACATAAACTCTGCCAGAGCCTTAGCCGTTTCGGTTTTGCCGACTCCCGTAGGTCCCAAAAATATAAAAGATCCCATTGGACGGTTTTCCTCTGCTATGCCGGCCCGCGAACGACGTATGGCATTGGCCACAGCGCCAATAGCCTCCTCCTGGCTCACAATTCTACGGGATAAACTTTCCTCTATTTTTTCCAGTTTTTTGGCCTCTTCTTCTATAAGGCGCGTTAACGGAATGCCCGTCCATCGCGAAACCACCTGCGCCACGTCTTCTTCCGTAACTTCTTCTTTAAGCAATTTATGTTTTTTCTGAAAACGGATAAGTTCTTTTTGTAATTTGCCCATCTCTTTCAGTAGAGCCGGAACGGCGCCATATTTAATTTCGGCGGCCTTCTGTAAATTACCTTCTCTCTGGGCGAATTCGGTCTGTATAGACAGGTCGTCCAATTCTTTTTTGTTGTTTCGTATTTTCTGAATTAAATTCTTTTCCGTCTGCCATGTAAGCTCCAAATCCTTTGCGCGCTCTTGTAAATCGGCTATCTGGCGATTAAGAACCGTGAGCCGGCGCTTGGATGTTTTTTCTTTTTTTATGGCCTCGCGCTCAATTTCCAAGCGCTGAATTTCCTGTTTTAATTCATCAAGCTCTACGGGCTGACTTTCAATTGCAAGACGCAAAGAACTTGCCGCTTCATCCATTAAATCCACTGCTTTATCCGGCAAAAATCTGTCTGTAATGTAGCGCTGAGCAAGTTCTGCCGCGGCAACAAGGGCCTGATCTCTAATCCTGACGCCGTGATGGGCCTCATATTTTTCCTTCAGGCCTCGCAGAATAACTATGGCATCTTCCAATGAGGGCTCTGATACGTATATCGGCTGAAAACGCCGTTCCAGGGCCGGATCGCGCTCAATGTACTTTTGGTATTCTTTAAGCGTCGTTGCCCCAACGGCCTTTAACTCTCCGCGGGCCAACGCCGGTTTTAAAAGAGTGGAAGCGTCAATGGCGCCCTCCGCGGCTCCCGCGCCCACCAAAGTATGCAGTTCATCTATAAAAAGAATATAGTGACCGGCAAGCCTGTTTATCTCTTTTAACAAAGCTTTTATTCTATCTTCAAATTCGCCGCGGTATTTTGTGCCGGCAATAAGAGAACCCAAATCAAGGGCTATAAGCTCTTTGTCTTTAAGGCTCTCCGGAACATCGCCCCTTACAATTCTTTGGGCCAAGCCTTCTACGATGGCGGTCTTGCCAACTCCGGCCTCCCCTATCAAAACGGGGTTATTTTTTGTGCGGCGCGACAAAACCTGCATTAAACGGCGGATCTCGTTATCGCGGCCTATAACCGGATCGAGCTTGCCTTCCCTCGCGATCTGCGTAAGATTGCGGGCGTATTTTTCCACCACCTGATACTTTGATTCCGGTTCGGGATCCGTAATTCTGGCGCCCCCTCGGATCTGAGCCAACATTTTTATGGTTTCATTATAGGTAAGCCCCGCAAAAGACATCTCGGCAACTCCTCCCTGGGGCTGTATAAAAGTTGTGCTGTCTAAAATTTCTTTGGCCTTGGTCGGTGTGTCAAGCAGAGCAAGAAACAAATGTTCCACCGAAACAAATTCGTCTGACATCTTCATTGCTTCCTGCCGCGCCCTGTCAAGAACTCTTGCCATGTCTTGGGTCAAATAAAACTGGCCGAAGGCCTGAGGATTTAGAATCGCCCCCAAGGTCAATAAGCCCTTTTCTGTTTTCTTTTTCAGTCCTTCCATATCAACGCCCATCTTGTGGAGTAGCGTCAAAACCACACTGCCTTCTTGCGTAAGCAACGCAAAAAGCAGATGCAAAGCGTCTATTTGCTGTTGCCCCTTTTCGCGGGCTGCGTCCTGAGCCATTAAAATAGCTTCCTGCGCTTTGTGGGTAAAATTGCCTCCGTTCATAAACTATAATCTTATTATACCAAACCAAATTATTATAGCAAAAAACGGAAGTAAATCAAGGCCATGTGGACCTCCGGCCGGTATTGTGATAGTTTTAATTGAACGCACCTTTAAAACCTATGCAGGCGAGGCGCAAAATGCAAACCCCACAAAGGCTGCTGGGATTTTTAAGATTTTTAAAAAGAATTGGCAAAAACGGAGCTCGCTCGTTGACGCAAAATCGTCAACCTCAAGAAGAAACCGAAGGAGAGGCAATCGGGCCCTTTGGTGATAACTATCCTCAAAGCATAGCCTTGGTTCTGCCCGGAGGTTTTGTCACCGGCGGGGCTTTGCAAGTAGGATTTCTTAAAGCGTTAAAAGAAGTTGGGTTGCTGCAAAGAGTTAAATTCATATCGGCTACTTCTGTCGGAGCGCTCAACGGAGCAATGGCGGCTCTCGGCAGAATAGAAGAATTGGAAAAGATGTGGCTTGAGCTTGAAGCGCGCGACGTTTTTCAACGCAAGTCCATTCTGACTCTTGCCTATTCAACCTTAGCCGTAGAGATCGCAGGAAAACTTAATGTATTAAGTCAAAATAAGCCCCCCTCTATCTTAAAATTGCAAAAGCCTTATTTCTCGCTGAAATTACTGATTGCGACTCTGGCTGCGGGTTTTGTGGTGACCCTGCCGGAACCCTTTACTGCTTTGTCGTACTGGCTGATTGCTCTGGGTCTTTTCCCTGCAATATTGCTGGCAAAATTAATCGGAGGAATATTTATCAGATGTCTTTGGCTCTTAATCCGGTGGGGAAGTTTGCATCTTTTGCTTAAGCGATGCCAAGCACTCCTTCACAATCCTAAACTACACTCGGATTCTTTCAATGAGCTGAGCATTGAACGAACTGTGAAAAATAAAATGGACTTGGCGGCGATCAGAAAAAATGTTTTCAATGGTCCGGTCAGGCTTGCCGTCACCGTGGTAAACACCAATGAATGGCGACTTGAAGTTTATGCCTTCGGCCAAGAATCGGCCCAACGAATAGATACGGATGCCCCAGAAACAATAGATGAGAATCTGTTTGAAGATATCGTCTTTGGCTCCTGCGCAGTTCCGGTGGCTTTTCCTCTGCGCAACATAAATAACGACTGGTATTTTGATGGAGGAATATTAAAACCCAATCCTCTTTCATACGCTTATGATGCCGATTGCGATTTAATAATTGCATTCGGCGGAAGCATGGAAACAGATAAGTCGCGTCCTGTAATGATCGGGCAGGTCATAAGACGTCTTATGGAGCTGGAGCAGCATGAAAGATTTATGCGCGAGTTCCAGATTGCCTCAGAAAAATCACGGGATATATCAGCCTTGCAGGGCCTGATTGCCAATATTAAACGGGCCGTTAGTCACTTTTCCGACGACCCAGAAAAAGCAGATCGAATCAACACTGCCGTAAATAATGCTTTGGCAAGTTCCAAATTCTCTTTTCGCCACGACAAAAATACTCCTCTTATTGTTGTACGGCCCGCATGGAGTCCCCAAATAAATATGGAGCTCTACGGGGGCTATGAAGATTTTTCTCTGATTCCTGATCTCATAGAACGGGGTTACCGTGAAACAATGCGCGTTTTACGCCGCACTAAAATTGCGACGGGACAATAATAATAAAAAGGAAGGGACAGCTTAATGCTGTCCCTTTTGAATTTCTTCTCTTATTTTCCGTTTTACTACCTTACCCAACGGATCTTTATAGGCGTCCAGATTGTCCATGAACCTGATGTGTTGGGGCACTTCAAATTCGGCAAGACGTCCCCGCATCCAGCGCTTTAAATCTTCCTTGAGAGCGTCATCTTGCGGCCCAAAAGCATCGTTAAGAACCAGATAGGCCGCCAGGCTTTCCCTGCCCTCGGCATCTGCGAATCCCACTACGCTTACCTCTTTTACTGCGGAGTGCAAGGCTAAAAGTTTTTCAATTTTAGAAGGAAAGACGTTTTCTCCTTTTATCTTAACCATGTCTTTCAGGCGATCCGTAATGTGTAAAAAACCCTCTTCGTCAAGATATCCTATATCCCCGGTTAAAAGCCAGCTGCGAGAAATTACCTGAGCCGTTTCTTCGTGTTTTTGCCAATAACCCCGCATCACTTGGGGGCCGTTAACCATAATCTCACCCTCTTGGAGCGCCGGTAAAAAAGCGCGGGAGATGAGATCCGCTATCTTAACCTGCGTCTGGGGCAAGGGCTTACCGACCGAACCTTCTTTGATGGAAGAAGGCAAAGAAGCCGAAACTACGGGTGAGGCTTCTGTTAAGCCATAACCGTCCAATATGGGCGCGGCCGGAAAGGTTTCCTTAAAAACCTGACGGACTGATGGAGCAAGAGCGCCTGCCCCATTCAGAAAAAATTTAATGGAAGAAAATTTTTGGGCAAGCCGATTGCGAGAATAATGACTCGCCAGGCGCTCATAAAGCCGCGGAACCCCGGGCAAAATGGTTACCTTATGCTGTTTAATCCACTTTACCCATTGGTTTATATCCTGCGGATCAGGCACCAAAACAATGGTGCCGCGATGGCCGAGAAGAGCCATTTGCATTATCGCAGTAAGACCATAAATGTGAAAAAAGGGCAAAATTCCTAAAACTACCTCTTTCTCCTGTTCCAGAAATTCTCCGATGTGTTCGCGAACCTGATTCATGTTTACCAAAAGATTGTTGTGCGTAAGTATGGCTCCCTTGGGTATACCGGTGGTCCCGCCGGTATACTGCAGCTGGGCAACATCGTTCATGCGAGCTTCCATGCCGGGAAAGACATCAAAAGGAAGGGGCCTGTTATCGCGGCTAAGTTCTTTGTGAAGATAATAAAGCCATGTTGGCATCCAAGCAGGGTCTTGCCGCTTTTGAATTCTCGGTTTGCGGCCGCTAAAACGCAATTTTAGCGCGGCCAAGGGTCGCATCCAAAACGGCACAGAGTCGGCGGGACTGGTAAGCACAATCTTCGTTGCGCGCAGCCATTTTAGATCTCTGCGCAGGCGCATAATCAAGGGAAAGTAAAAATCGAAGGCGACGATAAGTGAGGGTTCCGCGTCAATCAATTGCGCCCTGATTTCGTCGGGAACCGCAACCGTATCATTTTTAGCGGAATAAGAGCTTGGTATGGACAGTAAATTGATGGGGGTCACGATAGCTCCTGCCAGCAAAGCCCCATAATAACTAAATACAAATTGCGGCGCGTTGGACATCATTAGGGCAACACGATCGCCTTTTTTTACGCCCAGGCGTATAAAAATCTGTGCGAATAGACGCGCGAAGCTGCCCAATTCCTCGTATGAAAAGGTTTTGCCGTAATAAACAAGGGCGTTTTTTGGACCAACTGCCTGTCCGGCAAAAACTCTGCTGATATTCAAAGGCGCTTTACTCATTTTTAAGCCTCCTTTGTAAAAGAGCTTGGACTCGTCCAGAATAACCAAAACATTGATTGAGGTCAACCACGTTAGAAGTTTGCGTCCAAAGATTCAGCGGGGGGCAGTCAGAATTCAATGTTAGGATTTTCGCGGAAAAAACTTCGGATTTCGTTCAGGGCATGAAGGACAAACAAAAAAGTCTGCTCGCAATCCGAGCAGACTTTAAATTACTGCTTTGATAAATTTAGCGCTCTTTAAATTATTTCTTACCGGCGACCCATCCAAGGAGCCCTCTATGGTTTGGCGCAAAGCCCGATCCTAAAATCAGGGCCAGATCAATAGTTGTCTCCGAAGAACAAATTCCTTCGTTCAAGAGTTCATAAGCTTCATTAGCCATTATGGTCAAGATCGTATCTCGGATTTCCGTCGCAGATTGTGTTAATTTCGCGGCAGATACCCCCAAGGAGAACCTAGCCATGATTGCATTGTTAAAGCCTAAGGATCTGGCATCTTTCCAGAGATAAAAACCTTTCTGCGTTTTCTGACCCAAAAGAGCGGGGTCTTTTGTCAGCGAGAAACCCTCAGGCAGGCGGGCAAACTTACCCGGATAGGCCTCCCCGACTATTTCATAAATGCTTTGAACGGTATTGAAGCCGGCCATATCCAAAGTTTTAAAAGGTCCTGCCGCCATGCCAAACTGCTCAAAAGCCAAATCAAGATCCAACGGATGAACGCGACCTTGTAAAACCGCGTTTAAGCTTTCAAGGAAATAATGAGCCAGAATGCGGTTGACGATAAAGAGCGCGCACTCTTTATTCAAAACAACCGATGTTTTATTTAAGGCGTTGGCGAGAGCCGCCACTCTTTTTAACGTTTCTTCGGAAGTCTCGGGGCAGGAAGTGATTTCAATCAATTCCATTGTATAGGCGGGATTGAAAAAGTGCATAGCGCAGAATTTATCGGGCCTCGAAAGAGCCTTTGCCAGACGACCCGGCAAAAGCGATGAAGTATTCGTAACCACTACGGCATCGGGACCAATTATTGAACCGAGGGACTTAAGCAGTCGCATTTTAAGCGCTTCATTCTCCGAAACGGCCTCAAGAATCAGATCGGCCGAGGCAAAACCTTGCAGGCTTTCTCCCCAATTCCATGAAAAACGCCCTAATTTCTCCCGGGCTTCGGCCAAAGTAAATCTTTGTCTCGCAACGCCTTTTTCAAACAAACTTTCAATGTGCAAAATAGCGCCGTGCAGTGCGTCGGATGACGCATCGTGCAAAAAAACAGGGATGTCATTCACCAACAGAGCGTAAGCTATATCACGACCCATTACACCGGCGCCCAGTACTCCGACTTTGGCCGGTAAAGAACTTCCGGAGGCAATCAATGATTGTCTGGATCTGGCGTTTTGCCGCATGAAGAAAATATCTATCAAATTCTTTGCCTCGGAACTGGCAAGACATTCAAGGAAAAGCTCGCCTTCCAACCTCAACCCTTTTTCAAGCGGTTCTGCGAAAGATCCTAGGGCCTTAATAACCGCCGGATGTCCGGGGTAGTTGCCCTTTGTTTCCCGCAAAACTCTTTTTCGGGCCATGCTCAAAATGATCTTCGGACCCAAAACCGGAATCTTTTCAAGGCCCTTTTTGGACGCAGACTTACGGGGACTTAAACCCTTTTTAATTTCGTCTATGGCAGAGCTTACGAGATTTTCGGGATCCACAATCCTATCAACCAGACCCATATTCTTTGCTTCTTTAACGGAAATGGTCTTTGGCATGAGAGGCTTCTGGTTAACTATAATCTCTAAAGCTTTTTGCAGACCTATCTGCCTGGGAAGCAGCTGCGTGCCGCCAAAGCCGGGAATTAGACCCAGGGTCGGCTCGGGCAGGCCAAAACGCGTTCTCGGATGCGAAGCCGCCACCCGCAGGCCGCAAGCCAAAGCAAGCTCCAATCCCCCGCCAAGACATTCGCCGGAAATTGCCGCGACGATGGGAAAAGGTGCGCGTACCATCTTAAGACACAACCCGTGAATATCCTCCAAAAGTTTTGCTGCCCCATCGGGTTTTCCAATGAACGCATACATTTCCAGCAAATCGGCCCCTGCGCAAAAGCTCTCTTCTTTATCCGAAGCAATAACTATGCCCTTTGGGGGATGGGCGTAATAATAATCTATTATTCTGGCAAGTTCGTAAAAGGCTTGACTCGTCAAAACGTTTTGCCGTTTTCCGGTACAAAGTCTAAGCAATATTACTTTTGAAAAGGGATCGGACGTATGCAGCCAACAGTTTATGTCTTGCATGGTCTTCACTCCTTACGCTCCAAAATTACAGCTTCGCCTTGACCTCCGCCCACGCATAAAGTTACAAGTCCTAATTCTTTTCCGCGAAGTCCCATCTCTATGGCGCAAGTCAAGGCAAGCCTGGCACCGCTGGCCGCAATCGGGTGGCCCATGGCAACTGCTCCGCCGTTAACATTTGTTATATCAAAAGCCAGTTCTCCAAGAGGTCTTGCAAGACCAACATTGGAGCAATAGCGCTTTGAAGCCAGGGCTTTCATTTGAGCCAAAACAACAGCGGCAAAAGCTTCATTGCTTTCTATAACTCCGAAATCGGAAAGGATCATGCCCGTTTTATCCAGTAATCGCTTGATTGCCAGCACCGGTCCGATACCCATCCGCTGCGGTTCACATCCGACCAAAGCCCATCTATGACTTGTAAGATGGGCAAGATTGGGCCAATCTAAGGCTTTGGCAAATTCTTCTTCTGCCACAAGCAAAGCACAGGCTCCATCGGTAAGCTGAGAAGAATTGCCGGCAGTAACCGTTCCTCCCGGATATCTAGGAGCAAGCCTTGCGAGTTGTTTAAGGGATTGATCCTGACGTATGCCGTTATCGTGTTCAAACTTTCCAGCAGGAACAATTTCCTTTGCGAAACGCCCTTGCCGTTGGGCTAGAGCCGCCTTTCTTTGAGAGCGGAGAGCAAAAAGATCTTGTTCTTCGCGCGAAATACCAAACTCTTTGGCCAAAAGCTCCGCCGTTTCATCCATGCGCAGGCCGCAAGTAGGATCAGTAAGTCCCAAATCAACCAGCCAAAGCGGCTGATGAGGCATAAAACGTATCTTGGCCATTGCTTTTGCCCGGGCAACGGCTTTTGACGCAAAATTAATTTTTGCTCGCGACGCTGCTCCGAGGGCAAAAAAGCTGGAACGCTGGTCTCTTGAATAAACGGCGGAGTAGTCCGACATCACTTCCGAAGCCACGACTAAAACGCACCTAGCCAAACCGAGTTCCACGTGTTTTACCGCATCCATAAGCGCATGCAGTCCCGTGGCGCAATTAACGTTAGGCGTCCATGCGCCAATGCCAAGACCGCATTCTCCGAGGCGCATGGCAAAAAGCCGTCCAATGTTTGAACCGTCTGGATGCAAAATTTGATTTCCGACATTAGCCCCGATTACATAGTCTATGAGACGCGGCAAATAAGTATATTTTTGGATCAGGGCCTGCGTGACGATCTCGCCCAGTTGCCCGGCATTCGCGCCGGGCATAGTTCCTGCTTTCAAAAACGGAGTTCTAGCTCCTGCAACCAAAACAGCTTTTTTCATATCTTTCCTCCTTTCCATTTTTAATTGTCAAGGCGCCTTACTCCTTTCTTTCGCCTAAAACCACTTCCAGTGTCAATTCCATCGTATCTCTTAAAATCTTTAGCGCGATCTTATCGCCCGGATTATATTCTTGCATCAATTCCCTAAGGGTAGCATCCGTAGTGATTTTCCGCGAACCAAATTCTAAGATTATGTCGTCGCGCTTTAGCCCAGCTTTTTCCGCCGGACTTCCTGCCACTACCGCACCCTCTGTTTTTGCCCCCTTTTCATCTCTGCCAACCCAAGCTCCGTGGGCAACACTAAGGCCGTATTGTTTTTGGAGGTCCGCATTAATGATAGTGTGCCACACGCCAAGATACGGATAAGATATCTTGCCTAAAATCTTAACTTGTGTAATATCGCGCTTGGCTTGATTGATAGGAATGGCAAAACCGATGTTTTGAGCGCCCGAAACAATGGCGGTATTAATACCGATAACTTCGCCGCGCAGATTGAGCAATGGCCCACCGGAATTACCCTCATTAATAGCGGCGTCCGTCTGTATAACATCTTCCAAGATTTCGCTTAGGCCCGCGCCGCCGGCTCTCAATGTTCTGCCAAGACCAGAAACCACGCCCACGGAAACGGTATTGCGAAACTCGCCAAGTGCGTTGCCTATTGCAATAACGCTCTGTCCTATTTCCAGTCCGGAAGAATCGCCTAAGGCAACGCTCGCAAGATCGCCCGCAGAATCAACCTTAAGAACGGCTATGTCGTTCACGGGATCTACGGCCAAAACCTTCCCCTGTAATTTTTTTCCGTCATTTGTATAAACAATGTAATCCGCCCCCTCAAGAGAAACAACGTGTTTATTTGTAAGAATAAGGCCGTCGGCGGAAATTACAAATCCTGTGCCGGCGGCTATCTCCCGCTGCTCGCTGCCTCTTTGGCGCTGTTGGGGCACGCGCAGTTCAAATTCCCGGAAAAAATCTTCAAAGGGACTGCCTTCAAACGGATTCACATAATATTCCTCAAAAACAGGAACGTCGCGAGAAGCCACTATGCTTACGACGGCCGGCGAAACGCGTTTTACCGTCTCAATAATCGCCCGTTCATGAGATGTAAAAGGATCGTAGCCTGGGTCTTGCGCGTCTTTATCGCGAGAAATCTCGGGTATGGAAAAATCAATGGGCAATTTATCAAGATACGGCTTTATGTCCTGATAAAAATACAGATTAACCGCAAAACCGGCCATAAAACCAAAAAAGGAAGGAATAAAAATAAACAACAGGGTCCACCATATAAATCGGGCTAAAAGACCCCTTAAAACGGCTTGGGTTAATTTGTTGACGTCAATCCTAATTTTAAAATTGCGAAATTGTATTTTTGGTTTTAGCATATTATGGCAAGCAAAATGTTTGATATGTCTGGCGCCTCGTCAGCTATTGGAGCGGAAGCTTGGGTTCATTGCACGATAACATTCTAATTCTTTTTATAAAAAACGGCAACGTTTGCCAACGCAGCGCAAAATTACGGAGCGTTTTTATAGCGAGC
>CAYJUL010000002.1:1788-12414 GCA_964373345.1 uncultured Candidatus Saccharibacteria bacterium | reverse complement strand
AAACGGCAACGTTTGCCAACGCAGCGCAAAATTACGGAGCGTTTTTATAGCGAGCGGAATGCTCGATATGTCGGACGCGCCGCCCGCTATTACCGATCGCGATTTTTTCCGTATATGTCAAAGGGGTACTTGAAAATATTGGACTTGGGCGGCCTGAAAAAAAGCATATAAAAACCGTGCAGGGCATACTCCAAAGAAGTTCTTGCGTATCCGAGTTTTTTCCATCTCCTCATCGGGAACAAAATCTTGGCGGATTTTAAGAGGCCGTATTTGCCCGCCCGTGCAGCTCTTCTTATATAATCCACGTCTTCCCCCACCTTAATCGCTTCGTCAAACCCGTCTATTTGCCGGTGAAGCTCCCTTTTTACCAAAATGTTGGCAGCGCCAAAAGGACGAATTTTTGAAAAAAGACCCAACCATGAATTGTAAACAAAAGAAAATATGGCGCCCATTAGTTTATTGCCTTCGGTAAAAGTAAGCATAAAAGAGCCCGCATCAAGATCTCTCGCCGCAAACTCCCGCAAAACTTTTTCAAAAAAATAGTCCGGCAAGCCATTGTCTGCGTCCACAAAAAACAGAAGGTCTCCGGATGCGGCCCCGGCGCCTTCGTTACGAGCTTTTGCCGGCAAACCTCCTTTCACCACCCGACAACCGTAAGCTGCGGCTATTTCCACCGTTTTGTCGCGGGAACCCGCATCCGCAACGATTATTTCATAATCAACCCTTAACTGCTTTTTGATGGAATCTAAAAGCAAAGACAGATATTTTTCTTCGTTAAGCGCCGGAATGATGATGCTTAGCATAAATTCAAATGTTATCAATCGGATGAAAACAATCCTTTAGCCTCTTCCCAAATCTCCGGCTGATGCTGACGTTCTTTCATCCAATACCACCATTCAGCCCCCCATAAATAAAACTCCCCCAATCCTGTCTTTTTTGCAAATTCTATATTTTTGCGAAATTGTTCCAAGTTCATGGTCTTTTGCTGTTCTTCGGGCGGAGAATTATAAAGCAGGTCGGGACCCCACGGTTCGGCCTGAAGCTCAACCGCAATCACGTCTTTGCCAAACAAGCGCTTTATAAGCAGACTTTTACGCCAATAAAAGGTTGGGGGGAAGGGATAGGTAAAATAAGAATCTGTGGGTTTAAACCATACTTTTTTATAAATAGTCGTGCCGACAATGTTTCCCAGTTTGGCGGCCTCAAACCAGAAAGAAGCTTCGCCGCTGTCTGAAATTATAACGAGTCTCTCTTGCGTGTCCAGTTTTTTCACCAATTCTATTTCCTGCTGTAAAAATTTTCGGTCTTGCCACGGGCAATCGCCAAAAGAAAAGAAGGGTTCGTTTTCCACTTGCCAGCGACGCACCGATGCTGAATCTTTGTATCTGGTAACTATTTTTTCTATCAAATTTAAAATCTTTTTTTGCTGATATTCTTGCGACCTGCCCTTTGCCCATTCGGGTATGTGGCACTCCGGCCATCTGGGCGTTTTCATGCCGATCGCCAAAATCACGTTTATACCCCGTTGCTCCGCCAGCTCCATCTGCCAATCCATGTCCTCAAAATCATATCTGTACTCTTCCGGTTCAAGCAAGTCCCAATATGCGGCTACATGAATATTGTCAACCCTTAAATCATCCAGTATGGCGAGATATGCTTCTTCCCAATCCAGACCCAGAGAGCTTGCATGTTTTTGCGAAAAATTAACGCCCCAGGTAATATCTTCGGCCGCCGGAGGCCGACCGACAAAAAAATAAAATAGCGGCGCAGACAAAATTGCGACTAATAAAAAAGCGGTTGTTTTAGGGATAATTTTCATGCCAAGAAAAGGTCTTTTGTTGATTATAGCGGTTGCTTACATTAAAAATATAACTAAGGAAGCAACCGATATATCGGCGGCTTCATTATAAAAATTAAAATGTAAGGTAAGCCGCCGCTATAATTGCGAGCGAGCCCCGCCGAAGGCGGGGCGAGCGATGCAATTTCAAGCTCCGCGACGGTACGTGTTGATTATAACACGAGCGGCCAAGGCATGGTTTCAAGAAAAAATGGCCGCGCAAGCGAGGCCATTGACGTCTTAAATATTAAAGGAGGTAAAAATACACGATGCCTATGGCAAAAAGCGTCATAGTCATGAGTTGCGCGTCATAATATAGAGAACGCCAATTCCCAAAATCCAAAATGCTTACGTTTGCCGCCCAAAGCAAGTGGTAGACAGCCCTAAATCCCAAAAACGAAGTTATGGCCGCGCCGAACCAAAAAGGATCTTCCGGCAAAAACACAATTGCGCTTAAAGCCGCCAGGAATGCTTTTGCCGTCACTATGACAACGGCAACATCTACCCCGTCCACCGCCGGTCTACACATAATGGGCGAGTCGCGATCGCAGTCAACGACGGAAATGACGACACCCATCACAAATAGCGCCACAAAAAAAACAGCGAAAACCGTAAACCACATTCCCGTTTTCCTCCTTAGCGTTTTTTAGGGACTGATGTAGGCATAGCGCTACAAAAATCAAATGTCAAGAGCCAAAAGGATTACGCCCGAAATAATGATCGCCCCTGCCGCCATTTTCTGTATCAAAACAGGACCCTGCATTTTTTCGTTTAAAAACGCGGGGCGAAATTTAGATAGAGCCAAAACGAAAAAAAACAAAAACAAATAACGCGTTCCTTCAAGGGCGTTAACCAGGGACACTTGCTGAAACTTCGCCAGATATATTGCAAAAGCCTGCAATACAGTTCCTGCTCCGCCTACGCCCTGGAAAAATACAAAAGGGAGGGCAAGACTTCTCGCGGCCGCCGCGCTCTTTTTAAAAAACCAGTCTCTTACCTCGCTAAAAAACAGCAGCGCGACGGCTCCCACGACCGTCCCCATTCTAATCCAGATAAAACCGTTAATAAACGATTCTCTTAAGAATATCTCTTTCATTAAAATAACTCCCGGAGCAACCAATAGCGCGGCAAAAAAAATCTTTACAAAAGAACGGTTTTGAACAAAATGCCCGAGAGATAACTTTTCTGCGGTCATGAAAACACCCCCCGACAAAAGAAGCAAAAAAGCCAAAAACTCCTGTTTGCTTAAAATTTCCCCGCTAAGAAAGGTCGCCGCCAAAAAAGTGAATATGGGAACAAGAGCGCCCACGGCCGGCACAACTCGCGAAACCTCAGACGAATGGATAGCTTCAAAATAAACGACAAGCGCGGCTATCCAGATAAATCCGGCGGCCAAGCTTAAGAAAATAGTAAAGGCGTCCGGTACGCTAAAACCGAGAGGGGCAAAAATGGCAACCAACGGTATGCCAACTATACCGACCAAAAAAGCGTATATTTTAGGATTCGGCAAAAGCCCTATTAAGAAAAACCGGTCGCCGACCGAAGCTACGGCCAAAAGAAAATAAGATAAAATGGCGGTGTAAATCCAAAGCACGGATGTAATTTATAATTACCGATTAAATTTCAATGAAATTATTTTTGCAGATTTTGGCGTAATAGAAAGCGCTTGGCCTGATTTTTCTCTCAAGCGTTTGATAATCTATCTCCACTAAGCCAAAGCGCGGAACGAAGCCCTTGTCCCACTCAAAATTATCCATAAGAGACCAGTGGAGGTATCCCCGGATATCAACGCCTTCTTCTATGGCTTTCGCAATCCAATAGAGATGCTGTTTTATAAAATCTTGGCGCATAACGTCTTTAGCGTCGGCCAAACCGTTTTCCGTCACATAAACCGGCAAATTATATCTCAAAAGCTCTTTGAGAACGCAATATATTCCTTTTGGGTAAATCCTCCAACCAACATCCGATACGGGCTCGGTCGCAGACTTTTTTAAAAATAAAGCCCGAACCCGCCAGTGAAAATAATAGTTCAGACCTATGAAATCAACGTTTTTCCGAGTTTTATTAAGAAAATACTCGTTGCCAAAAAATCTGTAAAAACGCGCGCCGGCCGAGTCTAAAAAAGATTTGGAGTTAAATGATTCATAGGAGGCAAGATTATGAGACAACCCTATTTTAATATCGGGTTGAAGCCCGTGAAATAGCTCATAAATTCTATTGTGAGCCGAAATCTGATTGTTGATCGCCATCAGGAATAACAAGGGATTCCTTTTTGCCGGAGGCCATAAGCCGGTTAAATAAGCGTGTAGGGCCCAAACAAGCGGTTCGTTGATCGTTATCCAGAAATCAACCAAAGAACCGTATTCTTTTAATAGGGTTTGCGCAAAACGCGTAAAATAAAAGGTAGTTTTGGAATTAGTCCATCCCCCTTTTTTGGCAAGCCACATGGGTTGCGTAAAATGGTACAGCGTCACAAACGAGGCAATGCCCCTCTCTCTTAAATTTTCCAGCAGGCCGCGATAATGCGCTATCTCTTTGGCGTCAAAATAACCCTCTTTGGGTTCTATACGGGACCATTCAATGGAAAACCGGAAAGCGTTTTGGTTTAATTTTCGGGCTATATCCAAATCATGGGCGTATCTATTATAATAATCGCAGGCTCTGCCGGCATCGTATGCGGCCGACCAATCGGAATTGACAACTCCGCCTTCTGTTTGATAAGCGGATACGGCCGATCCCCAAAGAAAATTTTGAGGAAAACGTAAAATCATTATTTAATAATATCACACTGCGCATAAAATTACTTGACTTTTGCAACGTAATGGAGTAAGATGCGGGGCATAAACGATCTGCAGCTTAAAAACAAAACAGGGGAGGAAAAAATGGCCTACGAAGTTGCCTTAGAAGATCTTAGGAGGTGGATTCGTCTTGATCCCAAAGATTTATCGGCGCCCAAAATGCCTATAGATTTCGTGGGGCAGGAACGGGCGCAAAGTGCGCTAGCTCTTGCGCTGTCTTCCCAAGAAAGCAAGTTTCACGCCCTTGTGGTGGCCGAAAATCTGCCGCTTGAAATGGTGGCCGCATACGTCAGATCTCAAATAGAAACACGCAAAGCAGAAAAGGGAGAACAGTTTGATCTCCATGATTACTGCTACGTCTACAATTTTAACGATCCGGCAAAACCCGCGCTTCTGACTTTTCCGGCGCGACAAGGTAAGGCATTTAAACGCCAGGTGCAGGAAATCAGAGAAAGCCTTAGAGCTAAAATTCCGACGGCAACAGAAGCGCTGCGTCTTTCAAGACTTAATCTGTGGCGAAAACATATGCAAAAGGCCGTGATGGAGGCCGAACTTGTTTACGAAAACATAAAACAGAGGGTGCTTCTTCCGACATTGCAAGGCACAAAGTTAGACGTAAGGCTGTTCCAAAATTTTGACGAAGAGGCCAAAAAAGTCAATTTTGGCCTAAACGTCTGCGTCATCAGCCAGGTGCCAAAAGCGGCGAATTACGACACCGAAGAAAACGAAGAAAAGCCTATCTTTGAACACGAAGCGATAACGCAATTTATTGCTCAACTGCCGGAAGAAGAGCGCAAACGCCACGAAGCAGCGCTCAAACGACTGCAAAGCGACATACAGATAGCCGCAAGAGAGCTTCAAGCCGTATATAACAGGTACACGCAACTCTACAATCAAGAAGAGGCAAAACTGCTAAACAGTACCTACACAGAAATTATCAACAAAATCGTATTCAAGGTAATGGAGCCCTATAGCGCCAATTCCGGGGCGATAAATTTCCTTGTAGGTTTGCATAAATACGTAGGCAACGCCATTGATCTCTTTACGCCTCAATATGCCCAGACCGGCGCAACGCCTTGGATGCCGGCCCAAACAGTAGAAATTCCTTTTGAAGACGTACGGGAAAGAATGAATCAGGAAAAGGGCTTTGATCCGCTTTTGCCGTTTGAAGTCAACCTCTTTGTTGACAATAGCGCTACGGAGGCGCCGCCAATCGTTTTAGAAGATTCGCCAACATACACAGGCCTCTTCGGCGTAGTGGAAAAGTCTTTAATCCTAGGTAAAAAAGCTCAAACACATACGGATCACACCAAGATTAAGGCTGGCGCCATGCATAGAGCCAATGGCGGATTCTTGCTGCTCAACTTGACAGATATTGTGGAAACCAAGCTTTACGTTTTTTTGGCGCTCAAAAGAACGTTGCGCGAGAACAAACTTAAAATACAGGATGCGCCCGAAGAAACGGGTCTTTCCGTGGACGCGTCTCCGCTTTTCCCGGAACCGGCGAATATGGAGTTGAAAATTATAGCCGTTGTAAAACCAGAGCTGTATTTCCAGCTATGGCATGCCGGCTTCACAAGCGATCTTATGGCAAGCTTTAAAATAACTGCCATGCTTGACGATACTGTTGAGATTACCGATCAAACAGCAGGCTCCTACGCGGCTTGGATGGAAAATTATGCCACCGGTAAGGGATTTCCGCCGCTTACCGTTGGAGCCGCGGAAGAAATCCTGCAACACCTTTGTCGTCTGGCTAGAGACAACACAAGGCTTGCTGCGGACGCTGAAAAGATCAAAACAGTCATACAAGAAGCGTACTTTTACGCCAAAGAAACAGATGGGATAAGTATTACCTCAGAAAACGTAAGAAAAGCTATCGCAGAAAAAAGAAAGAGATCCGATCTCCTTGAAGAGCACGCCCTCGCAGCCATAGAGGACGGGGAAATACTGATTGCAACGGACGGCGAAAAAGTAGGACAAATCAACGGTCTTTCTGTCCTCTCTGCCGACGATTACGCTTTTGGCTTGCCGATTCGCGTCACGGTAAGCACATATCGAGGCGCAAAAGGCTTGATCAACATCCAAAAAGAGGCCGGACTTTCTGGCCCAACGACTACCATGGGCCTTGGAATACTACAGGGGTACTTCTACGAACGCTACGGGCAAGAAAGAATGTTGGGCTTTGAAGGACGCGTTGTCTTTGAACAGGCTTACGGAAAAATGGATGGCCCAAGCGCCACAACTGCGCAACTCTTTGCTCTTTTATCCAGCTTAAGCGGCAAACCCATCAAGCAATCTTTAGCCATCACTGGAACCGTTGATCAAAAGGGCAACATCGGAGCTATTGGCGGAGCCAATGAAAAGATAGAGGGGTTCTTCAGGGTTTGCGAGGCACGTGGACTTACCGGAAAACAAGGCGTCATTATTCCCAAGTCCAATATTCGGGAATTAATGCTTGACCCGGAAATCGTTAAGGCAGTGACGGCTGGAATGTTTACGATTTACGCCATAGAAACAGTGGCCGAGGGCATTGAACTACTAACAGGGCAAAGCCTAAAAGACATAGATAAGCTGGTAAGGGAACGGCTGAAAGCAAAAGACAAACCAAACAGAATAAAGTTTTCCCTGAAAAACATTTTAAGAACGCTCAAGAGCCGCTTTTAGCGGCTCTTTTATCTATCCAAAAAGGCGAGTCTCTGCTTCTTACGAATTTTCCAAACAAAATAAGCAAGGACCAAATAGCCTAGCGCGACCCACGCTGGATGAAGGTTGTCAGTCGCAAAATATCCGGCGGGCAACGAGCTTGCGAGTCCGGCTATTTTTACGATATAGCTAATCCCCAGCCAAACCGGCATGAAAAGCAGTTGTGATAAAAATAAAGACGCCTGTCCGATGACTGCGGCAAATAGTCCCAGGATTGTCAACGCGGGTATGATTGGCAAAACCAAAAGATTGGTAAGCGGAGAAATCAAAGACACTTGGCCAAAATTATAAATCAAAAGAGGCAGGGTAAAAATCTGAGCGGCTAGGGTGGCGGAAAGAAAATAGCGTACCGGAAAAATTTTGGGGTTGGGCAAGAAATTAAATATATTCTGCAAAAACGGCATTAAATAAACAAGGCCCATAATGGCAAGAAACGAGAGCTGAAAACCGACGTCTTTTGTAAGGAGAAGCGGATTAATGGCAACCATAAAAGCCGCGGTGATTATTATGGACCTTGAAGCGTCGGAAAGCCTGCCTACTTTTTGAGCAAAAAGGAACACTATCCCCATAATGCCGGCTCGGAGCCCGGAAGCCGGCAAGCCAACCATTAAGACATAGGCCGCAATGAGCACCGCCGCAAAATAAAATGCTTGTCCGCGCCAAAGACCAATAGCGATGCCGAGGCCAAACAACAGTTGAGCTATAATTGTAATGTTCATTCCGGATATCGCCGTTATGTGCCGCAGACCGCTTTTATTGAGCTCGTCTTTCAAATTTTGATCAATTTGGCTTTGATCGCCCAAGAGAATCGCGTTTAATATTTCTCCGTAAGGAGACGCGAGGGCTTTTTGCGCGCTAATCCTTAAACCGGTTTTGAAGCTCAAAATAGCTTTATAAAAATCGCGGGCGAATGCGCCGTGTTTCCCGGCGCCGAACGCTTCTATTTTGGGATAACTTAAGATAGCGGAAACGCCCCTCGTCGTAAGGTAATCCTTGTAATTAAAATCTTCCAGGACGGGCGCTGCCGTCAATCGTCCTCTGACCATAAGACCGTCTCCATAAGAATATTCTGGGTAACGACGCGTTTTGACCAAAATTTTAGAATCAATCAAGATATATTCTCCCGAAGTAAGCTTTGCGGACTCGGCGCGCAAAACAAATTGCGCATATCCGGGCCTCACATCGGGCTCCGAGGCGACATAACCCACGAGCTCAATATCGGAATCCAGGTACTCGGTAATTACATTGCCTTCAACGCTTTGCACGACGGCCCAATACCTCCAAGCTCCGCTTATCGCCAAAACCATAACTAAACCGGCTAATCCTATTTTTTTATTTACAAAAAACACTCCGCTAAGTCCGGCGCCAAAAATTAAAAAAACCGGCATTAGAAATGTTAAATCATCTAAGGCCGGCGCCACAAATGCTCCGCCTAAAAACGCAAGGGCCAAATAACTGACGGCGCGTCCGATATATCGAGCATTCTGCTCGCTATAAGATAAAACCGGAGCGACGTACATTATTTCCAGTTATCGGCGCGACCGGGCAAGCCGGTTGCAATAATCGTAATTTTCAAATCTCCCTTTTTGAGCTTGGGATCGCGCACAGCTCCAAAAATTACTTTCGCGCGCGAATCAACCTTGTGCGAAACTATGCTAGAAATCTCCGCAATGTCGGCAAGAGATACATCCTCGCAAGACGCGATATTAAATAAAATACTCCTGCATCCCTCAATAGAAAAATTAAAAAATGGGGAGGATATTGCGGCATCCACGGCATGCCTTGCTCTATTCTCGCCCGAGGCCATACCCACTCCAAAGACAGCCTCGCCCCCGCGCCGAATGATGGATTTGATGTCGGCAAAATCAACATTGATAAATCCGGGCGTCACTATTAAATCGGATATCCCCTGCACGGCTTGGCGCAAAACATCATCAACCAGCCAAAAAGCCTGCCGCATGGGAGTGTTCTTCTCGCAGATGGCAAATATTTTATCGTTGGCTATGGTTAAAAGAGTGTCTACGCGCTCGCGCAGCTCAAGCACGCCGTCTCTCGCAACGCGACGGCGTTCAGCCCCCTCAAAAGAAAAAGGGTAAGTTGTGACGGCTACTGTAAGAATACTCTTTTGTTTGGCTATGTCGGCTATTACGGGCGCAGCTCCCGTACCCGTTCCTCCGCCCAGACCCGCGGCGATAAAAAGCATATCCGCATCCGTTAAAACGTCTTCCAATTCTTTCTGGCTCTCTCGTGCGGCATCGCGCCCAACAGCAGGATTCATACCGGTACCCAAACCCTTTGTAAGAGATCTGCCAAGCCTGACCTTAAAGTGGGCCCGCGCTTTCTTGAGATCTTGCGCGTCGGTATTTGCGGCAATAAATTCTACACTGCCTATTTTGTGCGACATCATTCGCGATACGGCATTGCATCCGGCGCCGCCGACTCCTATAACCTTAATTTTTATTTTGGGAATAAGATTAGACATCTAGGGTATAAACATTTTAAACCATGATTTAATTTTAGATCCAAAAACTGCAACGGATCTTGATGGCTTTCCCTCCATGTCCACGCCCTCAAGGGCCTCCAATGCCAATCCGCAAGCGACGGCCAACGACGGATCTTTGGGCAAGCCTTGTATTCCCGCGGGGAAACCGATACGGCATGGCAATTTAAGTTCTTTTTTTGCAAAATCAAGAATATTGTTAAGTTGGGCTCCGCCTCCCGTTAAAACCGCTCCGGCCGGAAGAAATCCCTCGGAGGATGCTTTTTTTAATTCTTTGTTAATGGCGTCAAAAATGTCGCTTAATCTGGCCTCTGTTATTTTTTTTAATGTTTTTTGCGATATGCCGCGCATATCAAAATAGTCTTCCTGGTCTGATTCTGACGCCTTATGGACCTTACCGCGCTTGGGATTATTAATTTTATGCTGATGACGACCCGCTACGGGCAGACCAAGTTCTTTTTTTATCCTTTCTGCAACATCTATATCTATTCGCAAACCTATGGCTATATCATCTGTAATATTAGAAGAGCCCACGGGCAAAACAGCAATATGTACAAGCTCTCCCTCTTCAAAAATCGCTATATCTGTGGTCCTTGCGCCTATGTCTATAACGACCGCGCCTAGATCTTTTTGACGCGCCGTCAATACTGCCCGAGCCGAAGCCAATGGAGAAGGAATTAAGCCCAAAACCTGCGCTCCGGCCCCAACAACGGCCTCTTCGGCGTTTTTAATGTATGGCGAGAAACCGCCCATGGCCAGTATCTCCACGTCTAAACGTATACCGCGCA
>CAYJUL010000002.1:0-1778 GCA_964373345.1 uncultured Candidatus Saccharibacteria bacterium | reverse complement strand
GCATCCCGATGGGTTCTTTTATCCCGCCCTCGCCGTCAACTGCAAAATCTCTCGGCCAAACCTCCAAAATCTCTTTATTGGACGCGAGGGACACTGCCTGCGCTGAAGCCAAGGCTCTGTCCATATCCTCTCTGGAAATTCTTTGATCTGCCCTTGAGACGGCTACTCCTCCCCGAGATGACATTACGAAAATATGGCTCCCGCCTATGTTGGCTAAAACTTTTTGTATTTTGTGTTTTTTTGTCTGCGCCACCTTATCCAAGGCCCGACCGATTGCCTGGGAACAGGTTTGAATGTTGTCTATTACGCCTTTTCGCACGCCGGATGAGGGCTCTACCGCCAAACCCAAAACCCTGGGCTCCTTGCCGGCCAAAGAAACTCGTAGTGCTTTTACGGCCGAACTTCCTATATCCAACGCTGTAACCGAAACATCTTGAGACATAATGATTTATTTCGAGCTTTCCATTTTAAATTAATTGGGTTGTATTGCTCTTTTTAGATATTCTTCTTGTTTTTGAAACATTTGTTTTGCCCCTCTTGAAGATTTTTCGTGTTCATAACCTAAAAGGTGAAGTACGCCATGGATGATCGCTCTTACAAATTCCTGCCGGTATGGAACTTTAAACCTGCCGGCGTTGCTCCTGATCTCGGAAACGCATACTATAATCTCTCCCCTCGCCTTTGCTTTTTCCGCCGTAGGCGGATCCGCCCCTGGCGGACGCTCCGCATAGCCTGCGGGATATATCGAGCTCCGCTCGCTATGTCGGGCGGTGCCTTCGACATATCGAGCATTCCGCTCGCTATAGCTTGCGGGATATATCGAGCTCCGCTCGCTATAAGAAAAGGCCAGAACGTCCGTAGGTTTATTTCTACGCCGATACGCCTTATTCAGGCTGCGCATCCGCTTTTCGCCGACAAAGGCTATAGATAAAATTGCTCCGACGCTCTTCTCCTCTCTTAAGACTAAAAGGGCTGTTTTTTTTACTTGACCAACAGAAATTTTACGCGATGTCAAATTATTTATCTCTACTAAATTCCGGGGCATCGCTGATTGAGCATCTCTTTTACAAATTGGCTTACGCGGGCCCCCTCGGCTCTACTCTTCGTTTGCGCCGCCACGCGCGACATAACTTTACCCAAATCTTGTAGGCCCTCGGCGTGGAGCTCGTCAATTGCCGACCTTATCAAGTTCTTTACCTGGTCGTCTGACATGGGTTCTGGCATGTATCGCTGCAGTATGACGAGCTCGTGTTTTTCTTTGTTGGCAAGATCAATGCGCTTACCTTTTTCAAATTCGGAGATCGCTTCCCGTCTTTTTTTTGCTTCGGAAACAATTACATCCAAAATTTCCCCATCGGTAAGAACGCTTTCCCTCTCCAGATCCCGCCGATCCGACTCCGGATGCTGTTTGACTATTCCGGCCCTTTTTTCTTTCTCTCGATTAATAGCGGCGCTCATGACTAAACGCAGGACAGAAACCTCGTCTACTTTGCTCTCGCGCATGGCCTGTTTTAAGTCCTGCTGCAATTTATCTCTTAAAGTAGCCATCAGACCTTTCCCATCTTATTTAAAAGTTCGCGCTCCCTCGTTGATTTCTGACGCCGCAAGGCGCTGATTTTTCGGGCCAATTTGCCTTTTGCGCGGGAATGAAACCTCCTGCGGCGGGCCGAAATTAAAACCCCGCCTCCCCTGACGGCTTTAGTAAAACGATGAATTACGCTTTGCGTCGTTTCTTTTTCTTTTTTTCTTACTTCTATGGGCATGCTCCTTCGCTCACC
>CAYJUL010000001.1:25815-37356 GCA_964373345.1 uncultured Candidatus Saccharibacteria bacterium | reverse complement strand
GCTGGAAAAACTGAACCTGCGCGACGCAACCATAGAGGAGCTTCTCGCTCTAGGAGCCAACCCCGCAACTCGGGACCTTCAGCGGCAATTTCCGATCGTTGCTCGTGGTTCTGTTTGGCATGGTCTGTACGGCAGCCTCAACGTGCCGATGCTCTGGAGCAGTGACCGGAAGCGGCGCGCCGATCTGCGTTGGATCGACGGCAAGTGGCGCTCGTACTACCGTTTCCTGGCCGTCAGCAGGTAGTTTGACAAGCAGCCTGACCCTTGGATCCTTGAGGCCTTGACTTCTCTTGGCCTCTTGAATCCTTAAGCCCCTGTTTACAGAAGTAAACAGGGGCTTTCACATTTGCATAGCTCTGGCAGCATGGCTTCGGATACGAATGTAAGATTCAGGATGCTTTTAGAGCGGGCGACAGGCCGGGTATATCGATCGTTTCGCTCGTTACAATAACCTTTCCGGCGCAATATATTTTAATCCCAGGGATCTCGCCAAGCCCGGATGCGTGACTTTGCCCGAATAAATATTTAAACCATTTTTTAGCGCCGGGCTATCCAGAAAGGCGTTCGCGAGGCCCTTATTTGCAATATCCATAACGTAAGGAAGAGTAGCCGCGCCCAAAGCGATGGTGGCGGTCTCGGATACCAGGCTTGGGATATTGGTGACGCAATAATGTATAACGCCGTATTTTACAAAAACGGGGGCATTGTGCGTTGTCGGCCGCGAGGTTTCCGCGCAGCCTCCCTGATCAATAGACACGTCTATCAGCACCGATCCCTTTAGCATTTTCTTAATCTGGTTTTTCCGTACAAGTTTTGGCGTTTTTTCCCCCGGCACTAAAGCCGCCCCTATGAGCAGATCCGCGGCCGCAATGAATTTTTCCAGATTTTTTTGCGAGAAAAGAAGAATTGAGAGAGCTTGTCCAAAGCGTTTAAACATTTTTTCCAGACGCTCCATTCTATTTTTAGATTTTTCCAGCAGAATGACTCTTGCGCCCATTGCCAAGGCAATTTTTGCGGCGTTGGTCCCCACCGTTCCTCCTCCAAGAATCAAAACTCTTGAAGGGGGAACGCCCGCAGCGCCGCCCAACAAGGCTCCTTTTCCGCCTTGCATTTTTTCCAAAAAGTGAGCGCCGATTTGTACGGACAGCTTTCCGCTGATTTCACTCATAGGTTTGAGGAGCGGGAAAAGACCATCAGGGGTTTGTACCGTTGCGTAGTCAATGGCGGCGATGTTTTTTTTGAGCAAAACTTGGGTCAACCGGGGAGACGCGGCCAAATGCAGATAAGTGAAAAGCACCTGCCCAGGCCTTAGTAAATTGTATTCTTTGGGTTGAGGCTCTTTGACCTTTAATATTAATTGCGCTTCCCACGTTTTTTGCGCCGAAGGCAAGATTTTCGCCCCGCATCTTTTATAGTCTTTGTCTTCAAAGCCGCTGCCCTTGCCGGCGCCTGTTTCTATGAGCACCACATGTCCGGATCGGATTAATTTTGAAACTCCGACCGGCGTTATCGCTACGCGGTATTCTTCGGTTTTGATTTCTTTGGGGATTCCGATTACCATGCCCTCATTATAACTCGCCGGCAAGACATTATATAGCGGCACAAACTGTATAGCGAGACGATCGTTTTGGTGGATTCTTTGGGCCAGGAGGACAGTTATGCTTGACAGCTAAATAAGTATATGCTAAACTGCCAGCGACAACATAAAAAGGAAAGGAGGAAATGTTATGCCTTGGTTTGGATGGCTGGCCTTAGTGATATTTCTTTGCGTCACGTATTTTCCTGCCGGAGCTTTGGCAAAAAGAGCATTTGAATCCTTTGACCCATCTGCTGCCATGGCTGGTAGTCCGCATGGCGATCCAGGGTTTTTCTTCTGGATGGGATACTTTGGCTTGTATTACTACCTATCGTTGTGTGCCGTCGCTGCCGCATGGAAGACTTTGGTATATTTTGCCAAAGGCGTGAAAACCTACTGGCGTTTCGTTCAACGGCTCCGGGGATAAAAGAGCTCCTTTAATGGCCCGGTAAGCTTATCGCGCAAGGGCCCTTCTTCGGAAGGGCCTTTTTAGTATACTATGACATAATGCCAAGCATAAAAGATTTACAAAAAATTTCAGACTGCCTTTGGGAAATTCCAAAAAATTTTCGGCGCGATATGCTGGTTCCGGCAAGGGTCTACGCATCAGAAAAAATATTGGCAGAATGTTTTAAAGATCGTTCGCTGGATCAGCTGATTAACGTGGCTACGCTTGAGGGCATCGTTAATTACAGCATTGCCATGCCCGATATGCACGAAGGCTATGGTTTTCCAATTGGCGGAGTCGCGGCAACGGATGCCGAAAGCGGGGTTATTTCGCCCGGCGGAATCGGATATGATCAGAATTGCGGAGTGCGCTTGTTAAAATCAGAGCATACGGCAGACGAAATAAAATTTCATCTGGATTCAATTGCCGCAAAAATTCAAACCGAAGTCCCGTCCGGTCTTGGCCGCGGAAGATCCGCAAAATTAAGCATTAGCGAGATGGATAAGATATTAGAGAGCGGAGTGCCCGGATGTGTTGGCGAGGGCTACGGCGAAAAAGAAGACATAGATAATTGCGAAGCGGGCGGCAGACTGGAAGACGCGGACGCTTCGGCCGTTTCGGAACACGCCAAGCGGCGAGGTTCGGACCAGATAGGCACGCTTGGCTCCGGCAATCATTTTTTGGAAATTCAAAAAGTTGAGCAGATTTTGGACAAAGAGGCGACAGAAGCCTTTGGCCTGTTTCAGGACCAGGTTGTGGTGATGATTCATACCGGTTCTCGCGGATGCGGCCATCAGAATTGCACGGACTATTTAAGAATTATGATGAGGGCCATGCCAAAATACGGCATTAAGCTTCCGGACGCGGAGTTAGCTTCTGTGCCGTTTAAATCTCCGGAAGGCCAGCAATTTTTCAGCGCTATGTGCGCCGCCGCAAACTTCGCATGGGCCAATCGCCACATGATTTCTCACCGCGTCCGACAAGTCTGGCGTTCTGTCCTTGGAGAAAAAGAGCGCCTAACGCTTCTTTATGACGTGGCTCACAATATGGCAAAAATAGAGAAATACGAGGTAGCGGGAAGGGAAGTTAATCTTGTGGTGCACCGCAAGGGCGCAACAAGGGCTTTTCCGCCGGGCCATCCGGAAATTACGGAGAGGTATCGTAAGGTCGGTCAACCCGTATTGATCCCCGGCTCTATGGGAACCGCTTCTTACGTTTTGGCGGGCCAGGAACAGTCTAGACCTGCATGGCATACCGTATGCCATGGCGCCGGCAGAAGAATGTCGCGACACGCGGCTGCGAGAGCCGTTTCGGGCGAGGACGTTATAAAGCAGCTCGCGCGGCGCGGCATAATTATCAAATGTCGGTCTTTGCGCGGCATTGCCGAAGAAGCTCCGATGGCCTACAAAGACGTTGACGAGGTTGTAAATGTGGTGCATAATGCAGGGTTAGCTAGACGAGTGGCAAGACTTGTGCCCTTGGCGGTTATAAAAGGCGAATAATCCGTAAAATGCTAGCGTTATCCGTGACCCATGCCATGACAAAAAGCGGACTTTCCCAAAGCATAAGGAAGTTTATACGCAAAGAAAAATCCCGCATCAAACGGGAGACTTTAAACACAAAAGAGCAGGAGATATTAATTGCGGAACTTTATAAAAAATTTATCAATCTTAATAAAAAACAGAAATAACACCATGTATATACACGATATTTATCAGTTAGCCATACGGATGGGGACTGAGGCCGATTTTAGATCAAAGGCCCAGATAGATAAAATATTAGAACGGCGCAAGGCAAAGTTTGAAAAATCGCCGCCGGAAGAGCGTCAGGAGTTTGATGAAGAATCTTTAACCAATCCTTATTCCGATACGCGCGTTTTAAACATTGCTTCGGAGCGTCCCGTCAAGAGAGTTTTAGCCGGCATAGACATTGAGCCGGCGGAAATTCTTTTGGCCAAAGAGCTCGGGAACATAGATCTGATTATTTCCCATCATCCCTTGGGCAGAGCCCTTGCGGCCCTCCACGAAGTCATGGAACTTCAGTGCGACGTGCTTAATCAATACGGCGTACCCATTAATGTGGCCGAGGGCTTGATGCGCGAGCGCATATCGGAGGTCGCAAGGGGCATTAATTCCAGAAATCATCAGCGCACCGTTGACGCGGCCCGTCTTCTGGGATTTAATTTGATGTGCATACATACCGCCGCAGATAATTTAGCCGCGCAATTTTTAAGAAATATCATTGAAAGCGCAAAGCCGGAATACATAAGCGACCTAATGAACGTTTTGAGAGGCATTTCCGAATACGGCGAGGCCATGAAAATTGCCGCCGGGCCCAGAATTTTTGTTGGATCCGAAGAAAATCGGTGCGGCAAAATAGCATTGACCGAGGTTACCGGTGGCACGGAAGGATCCCCGCGCCTTTATGAAAAGATGGCCCAGTCCGGCATCGGCACGGTAGTCGGCATGCATGTTTCGGAAGAGCATAAAAAAGAAGCCGAGGCCGCCCATTTAAACATGGTTATCGCCGGCCATATGTCTTCGGACTCAATCGGAATGAATTTGATTTTGGATGAACTTGAAAAAAAAGGCGTTGAAATTATTGCCTGTTCCGGTTTAATACGCGTCTCAAGGAATAAATGAAAAAGTATTCCTCAAAGAGGGCTAAACGAGGAAAGCTGGCCTATCGCACGCCAGACCGTTTTATTTATCGTCAGTACCAGAAAGTAGCCAAAATAAAAAACAGGGCCGGCAGGGGTTGACTTTTGCAGGAGCGATTGTTATGCTCCAGAAGCTCTTAAAAAACTAAAAAAAGGAGGAAAGATAAAAATGGCATTCAGAACCTTGCTTTCGTTTTCTTGCAGCGAGGCGCGCCTTGTTGTTCGGATTATGAATTCTGACAAGAAAAGCGGCGAAATGACAGATGAAGAATACTCGGCCTGCGAACACTATAACGAATGTAACGATTGCAAGAAAATTGGTCTGGCCGCCATTGTTCAAAAGGAGCCTCTTTCTTGCGTGGACGCGCTTTTGCAATGGGCTAAAAAGCCGGGACCGCTTTATCTTGATCCTACCAGAACCGTTCGGGACGAGTTGGCCGTTGAGCATGTTTTGGGACGGCCCGCAACGGCGCATTTCGTGATAGGGTCAAAAGTGGAGTTTGACGGCATTGATCCTCATTTTGAAGCATGCCGGGAACGCGCGTGTGCGGGATTGCGGCATTATTGGGAACGCGCACCACTGTCATCTGATTACGAGGGCGAAAGAGAAACCGCTTTTGAGCACGCATTTTTAATCAAGCTATTTCTAACGGAGCGTTGGCCACTTGAAACCATAATAAGTATTCAAAAAGAAAGAGTTGATATGCTTCTGGGCGCTTTGGTTGCCGGAAAGCTGATTGACGGTTATTTCAAAGCCGGCGATCTGGTCCGCGAAGTGCAATGCCACTTGAAAGTTCTTCAGGAGTTAACACTCTTTTATAGCTACGCGATCAACACAAGAGAGGTTACATGACCTCTCTTATTTTTATCTTTCAACCAACAAGCTTTTCACCATGTAGGTTTGCCGCAGCTTATAGCCCATTTTGCGATAATAGTTTCTTGTGCCCACCGCGGAAATCACGGCGACTTTATGCAAATCAAATTCATTTTTTGTTATTTTTTCCGCTTCCGCAATGAGTTTTTTACCCAATCCTTTGTGTTGAGGAGAATTGACCGGGGTTTGGCCCCGGTAAAGCGGCTGGAGCTGGCCGTACGTATGGATTTCCCGAATCAACGCCGCGTTAGCGAGAACGGCAAAAAACGGACGAGAACTATTCTTGCCCGTTTTCAATATATGGCGGGAAGGAATGCGCAGACGCAATAAGCTATAAAGTTTAGTGCGATTTTTATTTTCAAAACTTAAGAAAATTTCTTTTCCGGCCGAAGCGCCATAATCTTGGCGGAACAACAGTATTTTTTCTTCCGGAACGTATCTTTCTTTGACCTCGCGGCATCTTATGCATTTGCATCGCCACCCCTCTTTTTTTATTTCCCGCGCAATTACTTGGCGCAGATTGGATACGGCCGCGCCGCCCTTTACAATATAATTTGCCGGTATGTCGCGGATTACTCTTTGCACGCGGCAGTAATAGGGGATATATTTTTTGCCGGCTTTGATAATCCTAAGAAGCTCTTTGGCAGAGTAGGGCCGATATCTTAACTCATCTTTTATCCAGTAAAGCGGGGCCTCTTTGACCAATGCGCAGGGATATATTTTAAGATGATCTGGTTGAAATTCCGGGCGGCTGAATAACTCCTTAAACACTTTAATGTCTTTTGCGGGGGTAGAGCCCGGGAGGTTTGGCATAATATGATAGCAAATTTTAAAGCCGGCGTCTTTTAAGAGCTTCGTTGCCGCGACAACCGCGTCCGTGCCATGCCCTCGTTTGTTGATGCTCAAAACATCGTCATATATGCTTTGCACGCCCAACTCAACCTGCGTTACTCCCAAACGTCTTAGCCTGATGATTTCTTTAGCGTCTATGTAATCGGGCCTTGTTTCAATATTAATCCCGACAATTCTGTACTTGGCAGACTCGTTGATTTTTTGCAGAGTTTCCAATCTTTCACTTTTTATCCGCCGCCCTCCGCTTAATTGGTTGCATGCCTCAAAACACTTCCGTACAAACCAAGTTTGATACCACTTGGGATTGTAGCTCCAGGTGCCGCCTATGATTCTCAAATCAACCTTATCCGTCGCGTGGCCGTTGGCTTCCAGGGCCGCGATTCTTGCTTTGATTTGCTTGGCCGGATCGTATTTATATCTTAAAGCCCGCATTACGGCCGGTTCTCCGTCAAGATAACTTTTTGGCACTCCCGCCTGCGCGGGGCAATACAAACATTTGCCTCCGCAGGGATACGGCCGCGTTAAGATGGAAACTACAGCCACTCCGGAGAGAGACCTGATTTTTCTTTTGCGCAAGAGCCATTCCAGCCGCTGATCCGGGTTAATCGTTTTTTCGGCGCAAAGTTTGCGGTAACTTGCCAGCACCGCGGAGTTTGGAGGCGTTGGACTGCCATATTTCTTAGCAGCCAGCCTTTTCGTTCGTGCCAACATTTCTTCGGTGTATATTTTGTTTTTGGTTATTCTCTGCGCGATAAATTCCGTAGCTTTTAGGTCCATATCAGGATATTAATCCACGGAGCTGATGCTTGCAAACGCTGCTTCATGTCGCAGCTCTTGGGGGCAAGCCTTTATCTTACAAAAAAGAGATGGTATAACACAAAATTGCCCGTCATATGGATAAAGATTGCGCGGATGACATTTTAAATAAAACCCGACAGGACTATAATTTTATTGCCGAGGCATTTTCCAGCAAAAGACAATTTCCATGGGAGGAAACGCGTTTTTTATTTGACGACTATTTGACTGCGGGCGCAAGAGTTTTGGATTTGGGCTGCGGTAACGGCAGGTTTTATGAGTTCGTAAAAGACAAAACGGCAGATTATTGGGGCGTGGATTTTTCGGACAAATTGATTGCCATGGCGCAAAATAAATATCCGACTGGCCGTTTTCAGGTTGCCGATGCCATGTCTCTGTCCTTTCCGAATGACTATTTTGATAATATTTACAGCATCGCCGTTTTGCACCATATTCCTTCCGGCGCATCAAGACTGTGGTTTTTACGGGAGGCCAGGAGAACGCTAAAAACGAACGGCAAACTTATTCTAACCGTTTGGAAATTTAATCGCCTGCGCCACTGGTTGCGCCTTGCGAAATATTCCGTCCTTAAATTATTAGGCTTGTCGCGATTGGATTTCGGTGATTTTTACGAGCCCTGGGACCGCAAAACGCAAAGGTACTATCATTATTTTTCCCGCAGCGGATTAAAAAAGCTCGTATCGGAAGCGGGATTTAAAGTTGAAAAAATCGGCATACTCAAAAACGCAAGAGGCAACCGGCAGAATATGTACGTAGTAGCCAAAAAATAACCCTTTCGTTGTTTTTCATCCATATTGTTTCCGCCGCTGGCGCCCGTCTGTCCGGCAGGCAGAGATCCGCCCTTTGGCGGGTAATATATAGAATGCGGTTTCCGTTCGCCCGCCCCAACCTGCGCCCGTAGTGCCCTCCTTCGCTCAAATACTCATTTGAGCTCCCTCCTTCGGTAAACCTTCGGAGGGCAGGTCGGAAGGTTTTTATCCGACTTGTCCTCCGTAGCCTTGGCGGAGGAGGAAGCTCCGATGAAAATCGGAGCGCAGGAGAGTGCCTGTAGTTCAGCGGATAGAACGCCAGCCTCCGGAGCTGGAAGTCGCAGGTTCGAATCCTGCCAGGCACACTAGTACGGAATTGAGGCGCCGGCGGGCAATAAATCCGGGCCGGGATAGATTTTTCCCGGAGGGCACCACGCCCCGTTTTTATTTAGGCCTTGCCACGGTTTGTTAAATCGGCTATATTCCAAACAGAAAAGCACTTTGTCATTTGAGGTGGACGGAAATGTTGAGCAAAATCGGATTTTTTGCCCTACCGGTAGCGGTTTTTTTGATATACGTTACTCTCGGTGTTGTCATCGCCCTTACGCTTTCTCGGGATTCTCCCAAAGAATACGATTCATCCGGAATAACAATATTGCCAATAGCGAATGTTACCGTTCGGGACGTACCAGATGAACCAGCTACTGAAAACCATGATAGTGTTGTTGTGACCGAACCCCCCTCCGCGGAAATTATCGCCTCGGCCATCACAGGGTCCACCATCCCGCGCTATAGATATCACGTACAGCCCATATTGGTGCATCCAAGCAATCTGGGAGACAGTGGATACGCTCCAGTTATTGAGCGGGCCCTCTGGGATGGCGCCATTTGGCTCGAAGGGCAGTTATTTAGGGGCGAGACCATTCGCGTTGCTCCGCTTATAATCGTTCAATTGGATAGGACATGGCAATACTATTGCGGCTTCGGAGACGACCTCACAGATTATGCCTGGGGACAAAATAATTGTCAGCCGGACGCCAAAGAACGCGTTGCCAGAGATCTTACGATTAAGATCGGAAGACCTCCCGGCAGCGACCCCGAAATCATTGACGTGCTTTTTATGGTCGGAGCCAATTTCACCTTTGTTGCTCTGGATTCTGGCGGCAGACCTGCGTTGGATTTAAGATATGGAGTGGCTAGCGTGCCCTCTATTGTTGAACAACCGTATAACCCTGCCGGACATCCGGGCTGGGTCTTTATCAGCGATGCCGGTCTTTTGCTTCTGGCTTGGCCGCAATACGACTGCGCTTGGAGCTTGGAATGCAGAAAAATATCCGGCGTCTGGCGGTATGACGCGGGGGTTGCGATCTTGACGCACGAAATCTTGCATACAATGCGTATACCGCATACTCCGGAGCCTTCTTCGGGATATCCTCTTCCCATCGGAGACCTTATGTATACCTTTTTCCCCTCCATGAGTCTTGGCAGATTCTTTTTAAGCTGGGAGGAAAAAATGACGGCTACCGATTCTCCCTTTACTTGGTCTCAAGACGCGGAATCCCGTTATGACGTTCAGATTGCGGCCGTTTGCGAAAACGGCGCGCCCGGCATCCGCTATAAATGGACGAATAATACGCCGGCCGAGATACATTGGGCTGACGCCGCGCCGAGGTGGTTTACTTCGTACCGCGAAGGAATTTTCTATAATGTTTCGGTTCCGGGGTGGGTAAACACCGCATTTTTGGGACCGTTGGAACCCGGCTGGTATTTCGCCAGAATGTTTACGATAACAGTCGCAGGCGGCGCTAATCATTCATATGTTGCCGGCAAAGACGGGGCGGTTTTAGTACAAAGATGTAACTAGAAAATAGTCATTATAAAATCCCGCAAACCTTTTGCGGGATTTTAACCGCGCTGACCCTTGACTAATTTAATATATTTTGTTATAATTTAAAGCGTAGGCTAATCGGCAAGAGAGGAGCAAGAATTGCAGGTTATCAGGGTAGAGAGAGACGGTAGAAAAGTTCGGCGGGTAGTCATAACCTCCGGCGTTTTCTCCGTATCATTCGTTAAAATCAAAGGAAAGGTAGTAAAAGAGGTCGTTCGCAGAGAAGACGGAGCAAGATTGTATTCTTCGGAACAGTTGTACATGCCGCAGGCGGATTACGCCGCCGCGCTAAAAAAGGCTCACGCCATTTTCAGCTCAAGCGCACCATAGAAGGGTTGGCAGTCAGCCCTTTTTAATTTATTTTAAAACTGATATAATGATTAAGAAGGGCTAAAAGGTCGTAACCATAATTTTATATTTTAATATGGCCGAAGAAATCGAGGGAAAACTAATAGGTAAAATTACTCATTATTATAATAACCTCGGAGTAGCCGTTTTGGAGTTATCGGATAAATTAACGGTCGGCGACGATATTCGCATTGCGGGGGGCGAAACTGACTTTACTCAACATGTTGATTCCATGGAGGTTGAGCATAAAAAAGTTCAGGAGGCTAAACCCGGCGATTCGGTGGGCATGAAAGTCGCGCAAAAAGTTAGAGAGGGGTATAAGGTGTACAAAATGTAAATATTGTCATGTGATATGACAATATTTGAAATTACGTCCCTGCTTGTTTTGACGTAAAACATCGGAGTTTTTGAGTAATTTTGAGCAATATGGATTTTTTAGCTAATCCCCAATTGGACATTATATTTAAGTTGATCCTCGCCGCGGCGCTTGGCGGAGTGGTTGGTTTTGAGCGGGAATTGAAAAGAAAAGAAGCGGGACTGCGCACCCACATGCTGGTTTGCCTGGGTTCTGCGCTTTTTACGATTATAGGCCTTCAATCTTTACAGATATATGCTAACGGGCAGGTTATTTCCGGTTTTGACCCGTCGCGCATTATCGGCCAGATAGTTTTAGGCATCGGTTTTCTTGGTTCCGGATTGATAATTTTTCGCCAAGAGCGCATTGAGGGCCTGACAACCGCCGCCGGACTTTGGGTGACGGCGGCCATCGGAGCGGCGGCAGGTCTGGGACTTTATTTAATAGCCATTTTCTCGTCTTTTTTGGCGCTTACGATTTCTTTCGCTATTCGCAAGGCCGAGAAAAAATTATTCGGCGGCAAACATGCCCGTACGTTAATTACATAAGCGGGGTTTTTGGTATGCCCCGTAGGAAATAGCATGTTTTTGTTCCTATTCTCCTCCGGGAAGAGATGGCAAGCTTCTGTCGGTTCCAGAGACAATCAAGGGCAATGCTTAAAAACATGCTAATCGTGAAAGTATTTTCTGCCAAACCTGGATGTCAGAGATACATCAACGGAAAACACTTAATTTCCTACGAGGCATGCCCTTCATCAACAGGAATTTTTTATTTGCAGCGGCGGTAATAGTCGGCATGACCGTTGGGGCGGGGATTTTTGGCCTACCCTATGTTGTTTCAAGGAGCGGAATCGCGCCGGCTCTTTTTTATTTTGTATTTTTAGGCGCAATTACTCTTTTACTCAATTTATTATTTGGAGAAATAGTTTTAAGAACCGAGGGTAAACATCGCCTTATCGGTTACGCTGAAAAATATT
>CAYJUL010000001.1:4688-25805 GCA_964373345.1 uncultured Candidatus Saccharibacteria bacterium | reverse complement strand
CTCTACCATGGTTGGATTTGGAACGCTTCTGGCCTACATTATTCTAGGAGGAAGTTTTTTGAATTTTTTATTTTCCGCTTTATTGGGGACAGATGTATTTTATTTCAGTTTAATATTTTGGGCGGCGCTTAGCCTTTTTGTTTTTCTTGGCATAAAGTTTATAGCCCCGCTTGAGTTTTTTTCAAATGCGGCATTTTTCGCGATTATAGCCGCAGTTTTTTTATTTGCCCTGCCGAAGGTATCGTTGGATAATTTCATCTGGGCCGATACGGCCAATATCTTTTTGCCATACGGCGTAATTTTATTTGCCTTTGCGGGGCTTGCGGCAATACCGGAAGTGGGTGAGTTGTTGCGGACGCGGGAAGAGCGCGTCCAATACAAAAAGATTATAATTTTTTCCGCAGCGCTTATCTTTTTAATTTATATTCTATTTGCTTTTTCGGTAACGGGAGTTACGGGGATGCGCACCACCCCCGATGCCCTTGCGGGGCTGGTCGGAAGGCTGGGACCAGGCATTATTTTAGCCGGATCATTGGCCGCTCTGATTACGCTGGCCGATTCTTTTCTGGTGATAGGTCTTTATTTAAGAAATACCCTAATTTATGACCTCCATTTCCCGAAATTATTGGCGCCGGTTTTGGTTGCGAGTGCGCCGCTCGCGCTTTATTTAGCGGGCCTGCGCGGTTTTATTGAAATCATAGGACTTGTCGGGGCGGCGGCCATGGCCATAGACGGAGCGGCAGTCATTTTAATTTTTAATAAAGCAAAAATTTTAGGCGATCGAGAACCAGAATACAGCATACAAATACCGAAAATTTTGCCATACGCGCTCATTATTATATTCATCTTCGGCGCCATTGCCGAGATTGTATACTTTTTAAAGCCCGCAATCCAGAACATTTTAATAAATAGTTGACAAACCCGTCGTCACCTACTAGTATTAGAAAATGGCTTCAGAAATAAGCAAAAAAGTCCAAGAATTAAGACCCATGAGTAAATTTGACTGGCTATTCATTCTTTTTGTAATGGCCTTGGCGGTTGGGTCGCTACTCGCTACCTTGCCTCGTTTATAGCGGCTAGCGCGCTCGACATAAGGGGTCATTTATTATGCAAAGCAAACGGCTTGTCGGCTGGTTTTTGGTAATTGTTGGAGTTGTGATAATTATTTGGACGCTTTATTTAAGCTTTCAAATATTCACGGGAGCCGCAGAAGCTCCTCAGCTTTTTAGTTTTAAACAAAGTCCGGCTGATAGCCAGCCGGTTAAATCGCCGGCGGGAGAATTATTGCCGCAGGAGATTATAAATCAGGTGCTCTCGCAACAGCTTAAAGGATTTTTGCCGGTCGATTCCTCTGTAAAACTTTTTAATCTGATGTCTTGGTCAATCTTGGCCGGGATTATGCTTTTTGGCGCCGGACAGATAGCCGGCATAGGCGTTAAAATATTAAGCAAAGAATAAAATAATATTAGCCCGTGGGGCGCATGTATTATGAGATTCGCCGCCGATTTTCACATACATTCCAAATATTCCAGGGCCACAAGTAAGGATATGAACCTGGAAGAGCTGGATAGGTGGGCGCGGATAAAAGGAGTTGGGATTTTGGGCACCGGAGATTTTACGCATCCCGAGTGGTTCAGCCAACTTAAGAGTCAGCTGGAGCCGGCCGAGCCCGGCCTTTTTAAATTGCGCAGTTGTGATTCGCCCACGCGTTTTGTCTTAACGGCCGAAATAAGCTGTATTTATTCTAAGAAGGACAGAGTTAGAAAAATCCATTTGCTTATACTTTCCCCGTCATTTGAGGCGGCCGAAAAAATCAATGCGCAGCTGGGCTGGATCGGAAATCTGCGTTCCGACGGAAGACCAATTTTAGGCCTTGACGCCAAGGAAGCGTTAAAAATCAGTCTTGCCGCATCCGAGGATTGCATGGTAGTGCCCTGTCATGCTTGGACGCCGTGGTTTAGCATTTTCGGCTCGCGGTCCGGTTTCGATTCCATAGAAGAAGGTTTTGACGAATACTCAAAGCACATTTACGCGATTGAAACCGGTCTTTCTTCGGATCCCGCAATGAACTGGCGTCTTTCGGCCTTGGATACGATAACCCTTCTTTCCAACAGCGATTCTCACTCCGCGCCGCGCATCGGACGGGAAGCCAATATTTTTGATACGGAAGTAAGTTATTACGCAATAACAAAGGCCATCAAGGAAAAAAATCCGGAGCAATTTTTATACACGGTTGAGTTTTTTCCGGAAGAGGGTAAGTATCATTATGACGGTCATAGACTTTGTAATGTAAGCTTGGCGCCCGCAGAATCAAAAGAGCGCAATGCTATTTGTCCGAAGTGCAACAAACCATTGACGGTGGGAGTTTTAAACAGAGTTGAGGCGCTGGCCGACCGACCCCCGGGCTTTAAACCGAGAGGAGCAATAGCCTTTAAGAGCTTGGTGCCTCTTGAAGAAATAATAGCCGACGCGTTGGGCGTTGGCGTCGGGACAAAGCAAGCAGAAAGGGCATACGATTCTTTAATCAAAGCGTTTAACACAGAATTTAATATTTTACTTGAAGTCTCTGCCGGGGATCTGCGGCTTGCGACCGATCCTCGGATAGCTCAAGGTATTGTTTTGGTACGCGAAGGAAGGGTTGCGATAACGCCGGGTTATGACGGCGTATACGGCAAAATAAAGATTTTTGGAGAAGATGCCGGCCGGGAGGTCACCACCCAGAAAGCAATGTTTTAGGAGTTAGTCGCACCGCGAAACCAAAGGCTAAATCACTATGCCCCGTAGTGAAAACCAGACTAGTCCTTGAACAGGTTTTCTTTCCGGGAAAATATTTATAAACAACATTATTACGATTTTAACGGTTGTTGCCCGAAGCGGACACCTGTTCAGCTTTCAGCGGAACCCGTCTAATTTCTACTACGGGGTATGATAGAAGAATACGAATACGGAAAAATAATCATAGACGGCAAAGAATATAATCATGACGTTGAGGTTCGTTGGACAGGCGAAGTTTTACTTTGGCCTAGAAAAGAAAGTCACGTTATTGAAGCCAAAGACTTTGCAAGGACAATAGATGAAAATCCAGAGGTCGTTGTTATTGGTACCGGAGAAGATGGAAATGCCGAAGTTCTGCCCGAGGCGGTTGAGGTCCTAGGGACGCGAGGCATTAAAGTTTTAATAGATAAAACGAATGAGGCCGTTAAAACTTTTAATGTCAGACTAGAAGACTCTTTGGAAGAAGAAGGCAGGCAGGAAAAAATAATCGGCCTTTTTCACATTACGTGTTGATCTCGTTTATTAACCTATCTTGTTTGGCCACAAAAAAGACCCGCGTTTGCGCGGGTCTTGCCTATCAAGAAAGCTTTATGGTCCGGCGCGCCAAAATCTTAAAGGTGAAACACTTCTCTTATTGCTTTTTCTTCGTTTTGGTGTGGTCCGACAACAACCAGATTTAATCCGTTGTCCCGTAGAACCTCACTGGCCGCGGTTTTAACATCTTCTATAGAAACATTTTTTATACGCTTTTTCACGGATAAAAGTTCTTGCGGATCGCGATTAACGCCCCACATGGTGGCCATGTTCGCAGCCACAGGACCGCTTTGTCGCATAGTCATTTCAGCGTTTTCGATCGACATTTTTTGAGCCCGTACGAACGCGTTATAATCTATTTCTCCATTTTGGAGGGCCCTAAGTTTGTTTAAAATGACCTCAAGTCCTTCTTGCCAGCGTTCTCGGATCAATCCTGAAAATACTGTCATTTTGCCGAAATCCGCAACGGGCTCTATATCTGTATGGATATCGTAGCACAAGCCTCTTTTGCTTCTGATTTCGTAGAATAAAGACGCATTCAAGATATCATTTAAGAGCATCAGCGGCGCTCTACGGAGATGATACGACGGACATTTAATGCCCAGTCCAATAAGGGTTTGTTCCGTTTCTTTGTGCACGATTTTTATTCGCGGGATCGTTTGCGTTTCTTGAAAGACGGTTGGTTGTCTGACTGGTTGCTTGGATGGCATGGCAGAAAAATATCGCCTCACCGCGGCTAGAAGTTTTTGAGGATCTTGCATTCCCCCCGCTAAAAATAGAGCTGAGTTCGGGCCGACAAAAAGATCCTGTGCATAATCGGAAAGCGCGCTCCTGTCAATTCCGAGGATTTGACTCTTGTTGCCCACGCCAAACCAGCCTGCTGGATGGTCGCCGAACATCAGCTCGGCAAGCTCAACATCCATAGTGTATGCTTCGGGATACATTAATGTTCCGGATAGTTCGCACGTTATCACGCCTTTTTCTAATTCTATTTCGGAAGGATCCAAAAGCGGATTTATGGTCAGGTCCGCAAGAATATCGCAAAGAAAATTATAGCGATGCGCTCGCGTTACTACGCCGTAGAAGATGTAATCTAGGGACGAAAAGGCAGTATTGTATCCGCCGGCCGCATGCAGTACGTTCTCTACCGTTTGCGCGCCGGGACGTTTCTTGGTTCCCTTAAAAGCCATGTGCTCTAAAAAATGAGCCACACCCTCATTGACGCCCGCGGTTTCATACTTCCAGCCGGCCCTGACCACGAAAGCCCCGGCCAGTACCTTTGTATTGGGCATTGGAACCAAAAATACGGTAAGACCATTGTCCAAGACTTGCGACAAGAGCTTCATTCGGTCCTCCTTGGATGTAAAAGAGCCAATCTCTTGAAAGATTACATCACCTATTCCTAACAGTCAACTCCGTCCCTGGAATAATCTTAGGATCGGGGTTGATAATCTCCGCAGTAATTTTACAATGTATTAATGTCAACGAATCAGGAATTGGCTAAAATTTTTTACGAGATAGCTGATTATTTGGAAATGGAACGCGTGGCTTTCAAGCCTTACGCATATCAGCGGGCGGCTCTGGCGCTAGAGGGCCTCCGCGAGCCAGTGGAGGTCGTATACAAAAAAGGAGGGCGTGGGGCGCTTGAAGAGATTCCGGGGGTAGGCAAAAGCATCGCGGAGAAAATAGAAGAATATATTAGGTGCGGCAAAATTCAATATTACGATCAGCTAAAAAGGAAGATGCCGATCAGCCTTGAGGAAATTATTTCCGTTGAGGGCGTGGGTCCCCGAAAAGCAAAAATATTGTATCAAAAATTGGGCATTCGCAACCTGAAAGAATTGGAGAGGGCGGCAAAAAATCATAAAATAGCGCCCTTATTCGGTTTTGGGGACAAAACGGAAAAAAATATCCTGCAAGGCATCGCCTTTTTAAAAAGGAGTCACGGCAGATTTTTGCTCGGTGAAATTTTACCGACGGCAAGGGAAGTGGAAGAAAAATTAAAAAAACTGAAATGGGTCCAAAAAGTTGATATGGCCGGATCTCTGCGTCGCCGCAAAGAAACCATAGGAGATGTGGATTTTTTGGTCATTAGCGACGAGCCCCATAAGGTTATGGATTTTTTTGTGTCGCTACCCGGAGTGCTTAAAATATGGGGCAAGGGATCTACTAAGGCTTCGGTAAGAATGAGGGATGGTTTTGACATGGATATAAGGGTATTGCCCGCAAAAAGCTACGGCGCCGCGCTCCAGTATTTTACCGGCTCCAAGGAGCACAACATTGCCACCAGAAAATTGGCCATGACCAAAGGCTTGAAGCTTAGTGAATACGGAGTCTTTAGGGGCAAGAAAATGATTGCCGCGTATACGGAAGAAAAGATTTATGAGACTATTGGATTACCATGGATATGTCCGGAGCTTCGCGAAGATGAGGGAGAAATAGAAGCCGCCCTCAAGGGACAGCTGCCGGCGTTAATAGAGAACAAAGACATTAAAGGCGACCTGCACATTCATTCCAATTGGAACGGAGGCGCGGATCCCATTGAAGAATTGGCGAGAGCCGGCAGAACGATGGGATATGAATACATAGGCATTTCAGACCACACGAAATTCTTGCGTATAGAACACGGCCTGAATGAAAAACAGCTTGCCAGTCGCAATAAAGAAATAGATAGAATAAATTCCCGCCTTCGCCAACCTGCGCTTCGCCGAAAGCTTCGGCCCGCTTCGCCGGAGCTCCAGCGAGGCGAGCAAGGCGAGGGCTTCGGCGGACAAGCAAAATTCCGAATATTGAAGGGCTGCGAGGCCAACATTTTAAATGATGGTTCCATAGACGTCAAAGATACGGCCTTATCGGAATTGGATTATGTGATAGCCGGAGTTCACTCAAGTCTTAAAATGTCCAAAAGCCAGATGACGGAACGTCTTATTCGTGCCATGCAAAATCCACACGTGGATATCATTGCTCATCCCACGGGACGCTTACTTAAGAGACGCGACGAATATCAAATTGATCTGGATAAAATTTTACGAGTTGCGAAAGAAACCGGTACTGTTCTAGAAATAGATGCTTCTCCGGAACGCCTGGACTTAAATGATCAAAATATAAGAAAAGCCAAAGCAATGGGCGTTAAAATGGTGATCAACACGGATACTCACCGCCGCGACCAGATGCGCTACATGGAATTAGGTGTGGCTCAGGCCCGTCGCGGTTGGGCGGAGAAAAAAGATATTATTAATACATGGCCACTGGATGAATTACTGGCGGCCCTTAAGAAATAATTTTCGTTCCATTGGTTTTAATCTTGAATTTTAAGCCCGACCGAACGAGCGAAGGAACATGCCAATTGAAAAATCTGCCGGAGCAGTAGTTTTTACAAAGAAAAACAAAAAAATTGAATATCTGCTTTTATACTATCAGGCAAGTCATTGGGATTTTCCCAAGGGCCATATTGAAAGTGGTGAAACGGAAAAGAAGGCCCTGCAAAGAGAAGTTTTTGAAGAAACGGGAATTAAAAATCTGGTTTTAGCGCCGGAATTTAAAAAGACCATAAAATATTTTTTCAGACAAAACAACAAAACAGTTTTTAAGACCGTTGTTTTTTATTTAGCCTACACAAAGACCCAAAAAGTAAAAATATCTTTTGAGCACATGGGGTATAAGTGGCTGTCATACGCTGATGCCCTTCAACAACTCACTTTCGCTAACGCGAAAGCGGTTTTAAAGAAAGCCGATCGCTATCTGAAAACCAGGGTTTCTTAAAACGAAAACAGCCCCCTCGGGGCCGTCTTCATTTTTGAGCCTCCTCCATTATTTTTTCAAAAATTTCAGGGCGCTCTCTGGCTAATTGAGCCAGCATTTTTCTATCAAGCCCAATATGTTTTTTCTTCAGCGAATGCATAAATTTGCCGTAAGTCAGATTGTGCTGGCGGACCGCCGCATTTATTTGTATTTGCCACATACGCCTGAAGTCTCCCTTTTTTTCTTTGCGTCCGCGAAAAGCATGAGTCCAAGCATGCAGTAGCGCTTCTTTTGCGGCCCTGTATTTTGCTTTTCGTCCCCAACGAAAACCTTTCGTGTATTTCAGCACGTATTTTCTACGCTTGTGGGCGATTTTCCCGCGTTTGACGCGAACCATAATTATGTAAGCAGTTGACTAATGGACGCCAACCAGCTGTTTTATCTTTTTGGCCACCGCCCCGGATACCGCAACCCATTTTCTACCGGCCCTTCTTTTTTTGCCAGATTTCTTCGCCCTATAATGGTCTTGGCCCGTGCGTCTTCTTAAGACTTTTCCGGTTCTTGTTATTTTAAAGCGTTTTAGTATGGATTTTCTGGTCTTCATATTATTGTTTGGCTATAATCATTGTCATGCCTCTCGGCTCGTTTTTTAATTCCCGTTCCACCCTATAAGCCGCGCGGCTGCCCAGGGCCTCAAGAAACTTGCCTACTTTTTCTCTGGCAAAGTCCCGAAGAGCTTTTTGCCTGCCGATAAGACGCATGTCTATCATTATTTTGTTTCCTTCCTTTAAAAACTTTTCTGCCTGATTGGCCCTTACGTCAATGTCGTGAGGCGAAATGTTGAAAGTAAGCCTTATTGTTTTTAATTCGCCCCCCCTTTTGGGTTTTGCCATTCTTCTCTTTTTTTCTTCATGATACAGGTATTTTCCATAATCCATTATTTTGCACACCGGCGGTTCAACATTTTCGGTAACCTGTATTAAATCTAAATTGCGCTCGCGCGCGAGGCCGAGCGCGTCTTGGATGTTCATGACGCCCGCTTGCTTGCCGGTTTCATCAATTACGCGTACCTCGCCAGCCCTTATTTGATAATTGACGGGTGGATATTTAGGCAAAATTTATTTGTGAGGTGGAGATGGCGGGTTCTGCCCCCGCGTCTGAAAGGCTTTTAAAAACAGATCTACGAGCTTAGCCTAATTCTGATAAGGAATTATGAATTAGGAATTAGGCAAGATATTCATGATCCCGGCTTCATATTTTTTGATAGCCCGCATGAAGCCGATGCAGTCTATCTATCTCGATAATATAGCACCCGAAATAATTTATCGAGAATCAATTATTTCGGATGGCTTATGCGTATGCGTAAGCTGGTTTTGCAAATAAGTTAGCACTTATTTGGTTGATCAAATTTTAACGAGGATTTGATCGGCCTCGGCCCGCCTGTTTTGAGAAGTTCTTTCATCTAAACTGTGTCATCCCCGCGTTTTTAATTCCCTCTCTATTTCCCTTTGGGCCTCTCTTTTTTTAATAACTTCTTTTTTGCCGGATTTCTTTTTGCCGCGGCCAACGCCGAATTCCAGTTTTATCAGTCCTTGCTTAGTATACAGCCTTAAAGGTATCAAAGTCAAGCCTTTTTGTTCCGATTTTCCGATTAAATAGCGTCTTTCTTGCCGGGTTAAGAGAAGTTTTCGCGCCCGCTCCGGATTGTAATCTTTGGGAGCGTTCTTGGGCTGATAGGGAGGGACGGAGGAGCCGATCAGCCATATTTCGCCGGCGCGCAGCACAACATAAGAGCCGTATAAATTAGCCCGCCCCAATTTCATTGATTTCACTTCCTGACCCGTTAAAACCAAACCAGCCTCAAATTTTTCGAGGATTTCATAATTAAAATAAGCTTTTTTATTTTCCGTAAGAGTCGCCACAGTTTTAAATTAACATGTCCGAATCGCATGAATAAGCTCCTGCCCCCCTTGATTTATATTGTAAGATGTTTAATATACGAGTGTCCATTTAAAAGTCGAGCGGGGAGGTGACGGTGTTCCTGCAGAAGTATTCTTGGGAACGGTTTTGCAAGGACATTGTTAAGATCAGAGATGCAACGCGCAGCCGTAATTTCACCGCAGTTTACGGCATCCCGCGGGGGGGTCTCGTGCCGGCGGTTTGTTTGTCGCATCTTTTGGATCTGCCCTTGATTTTGAGGGAAGAAGACATCGGTCCCGAAACGCTGGTGTGCGACGATATACTTTCTTCCGGAGCCCAATTTAACGCTTTGACTGCACGGTTGGGTTTCAAGCCATTTTTGGCAGTTTTGTTCTTTGTTTTATCCTGTGAAGCGGTCCCCGATCTTTATGTGAACATACTTGAAGAGAACAGGACGGTTTGCATAGTTTTTCCGTGGGAGACGGAAGCAAGCGCTCTTGAGTCTTTAAGGCGCTATTGCCAAGAGGCCTAAGGCCTCTTTTAATTTTATCCGTATAATTTTACACTAGAAATAATGACTACCAGAACGGAGATCGTAAATTTTATAAAAGAAACAGTAAAAAATCTTCAAAAAGAAGGAGTTTTCAACATATCCACTATTCCGGAAATAGTTGTTGAGCGTCCGGAAAACGCAAAGCATGGAGATTATTCTACGCCCATTGCTTTGCAGCTGGCCAAGATTATTGGCCAAAAGCCAATGGGTGTGGCCGAAATAATCAGTAAGAGGCTAAAAAATACAGAACTTTTTGAGAAGACGGAGATCGCCCCCCCGGGTTTCATTAACTTTTTCTTGTCCAAAGACTATTTACAGAAAAGCACCGGTCATATTCTAAAAAAACAAAATCAATTCGGCCAAATCAACATCGGTAAAAATAAAAAAGTCAACGTTGAATTTATATCGGCAAACCCAACCGGGCCTCTGCACGTGGGAAATGCCCGAGGCGGATTTTGCGGAGATGTTTTATCAAAAGTCCTGGAAAAAGCGGGCTATGAAGTTTTTCGAGAATACTACGTGAATGATGAGGGGGAAAATATCAGGAAATTATTAAAAAACTCTCTGGTGGGGAAAGGGCCGCGCTATAAGAATCCTTATATTGAAGATCTAAAAAGTAAAAAAATAAAAAAGATCAATGGGGCGGTACGGTTCATAGTCAAAAAAATACAGGGAACGGTAAAAAGAATGGGCATTGCATTTGACGGGTGGTTTTATGAGAGTAGTTTGCAAAAAGAAAGAAAGTGGGTCGTTGAATATCTTCTCCGGAAAAAATTGGCCTACTATGATAATCAAGGAACTCTTTGGTTTAAATCCGAACAATTTGATGATGATAAACAGAGGGTGTTACGAAAATGGTCCGGAGAGGGAACGTACTTTCTTTCAGAGATCGCCTATCTTAAAAACAAGCTCCAGATAAGAAAGTTTGACGATCTAATAATTTTCTTAGGGGCAGAGCACCATGGTTATATAGCAAGAATGAAAGCCGGAGCTAAGGTCCTTGGTTATAACGGAGACATGGTGAGGCCCATCATTATGCAACTAGTGCATCTCGTTGAGGGCGGTAAAGAAGTAAGGATGTCAAAGAGAGCGGGACTATACGTAACCATAGATGAGCTACTTGATGAGCTTGGGAAAGAGGTGGGGAAAAAGTTTGCGAAAGACGTGGCAAGATTTTTCTTTCTTGCCCGCGGATACGACAGTCACCTAAATTTTGATTTGGATTTAGCCAAAGAGCAGTCGCAAAATAACCCTGTTTTTTATGTTCAGTACGCGCATGCCCGTCTTTGCAGCATACTCAGAAAAGCCAAAATCAACCCCACGAGGAGCAAGCAGCGAGATTCAAAGCTGATCAATGATCCCAGCGAGCTGGCGCTTATAAAACAACTTATAAGACTGCCCGAGGTTGTTGAGGATACGGCCAAAGACTATGAAGTGCACAGGTTGCCTCACTATGCGGCTGATCTCGCGACTGCTTTTCACCGATTTTACAGAGATTGCAGGGTGTTGTCCGACGATCGCGTTTTAAGCCTTGCCAGATTGAATTTACTGCTGGCCACCAAAATTGTTTTAAAAAATACGCTAGACCTAATGGGTATTTCAGCGCCGGAAAAGATGTAATTCCTATTGCTTTTTGTTCAAACAAGTGCTAGTGTGGCTAGACGCTCCTTAAAATCAAAACGGAGGCGTGCAATGAAAAAGATTCTGATGGGATTGTTTGCATTTGGGCAATTGCTGGATTTTTTGACTACTTTCCTGGCCAAAGAAAGGTTTCAAGGCAGGATACGTGAACGCAATCCTTTAATCGCCGGACTTGTTCAAAGAAGGCAATGGGCGAAATTGTTTATGATAAAGTGCGCAGTGATCGGTCTGACGCTGTTTGTCTCCAGCGGGTCAAGATCGCCGGAGAAAGAGCGCGAGACTAAAACGGCTCTTGTCGTTAGCGCTTTCTTGACTTGGCTAATTGTTTTTTCAAACATAAGAACGTATATGCAGGCCTCTCGAGAGAAGTAAAATGAAAGAGGAATGTGACTTATGCCCGCCCCTCATTGTTGGTATTAACGGCTCTCTGGCAAAAGACGGATCGGCCAGCCGCAATTTGCAAAAAACGCTTGCTTATGTGGAAAAGCATGGAGCAAGAACCCGCTTGATACACCTGATCGATTTTGATATATTTCCAGGCAAAGAGTATGCTTTTAAAAAATACCAGCGCGTCAAACCTCCTCCTTATATTAACAAAGACACTCAATTTTTATACGATCTTCTTCTGGCGGCAGACGGTTTTATTCTCTCAACTGCTGTGCACTGGAGGTTTCCGGCTTCGGCCACGGTGGCTTTTTTGGAAAAGATTAATCTCTTGGAAGGAAGCAATCAATTAGAGGGAAAGGTGGCCGGCGTAATTGTTAACTACGGATTTGAAGAGGGTGGCGTCGGCAACGCCTTATGCGGCGCTTTCGTGGATATGGGCCTGCGTGTTCCTTTATACGGAAAAGTTAACTGCGGTTTTGTGTCTAACATTATAAACAGCCTAGGCGTTGTTGGGAGCATTGTTTTAAAAATGAATAAGGGCTTAAGGGTTGAGCTTGACGGTTCTGACGACTGGTTGGCGGTGTTGGCCCAAAATGTCGTTAACGAGGCGCACGCTCTACATAAAAACGGAAAACCCGAAAAGAGATTTTGGAAATAGCACAAACCCGGCTTAGCCGGGTTTTTCGTTGAAAAATCAGGCCAAAAATGATATTTTAAAAGCAACCAAGCGTTGAGCCCCAATCTTAAATGAACATCAATTTCCCCCGAGAAGAGCAAAAAATTCTGAAATTTTGGCGCAAGAACAGGATTTTTGCAAAAAGCATAAAACAGCGAGCCGGAGCCCGCGACTTTATATTTTATGAGGGGCCTCCGACGGCGAACGCGAAACCCGGAATCCATCACGTATTGGCCAGAGCTTATAAAGACGTTATTTGCAGATATAAAACAATGCAGGGCTTGAGGGTTTTAAGATCGGCCGGTTGGGATACGCATGGATTGCCGGTTGAGCTTGAAATGGAAAAAAAACTGGGGCTTAAAAACAAAAAAGATATAGAAAAATACGGCATAGCCAAATTCAATAAAAAGTGCAAAGCATCAGTTTGGCTTCATAAAAAAGACTGGGAGAAGCTTACCGAACGCATTGGTTTTTGGCTGGATATGGAAAATCCCTATATTACCTACGAAACGCATTACATAGAAACCCTGTGGTGGATTATCAAAAGAGTTTGGGAAAAAGGCTTATTATACCAGGATTACAAAGTGGTGCCGCATTGTCCCAGGTGCGGGACGAGTTTATCTAGCCATGAAGTGGCGCTTGGATATAAGACGATTAAGGAAAATTCTGCATATGTAAGGTTTCGGATAAAGCCTTCGAATGTGGAGTGGGAGAAGACAGCTATCGTATCTTGGACCACTACTCCCTGGACCCTTCCCGCCAATGTCGCTCTGGCGGTGAACCCGGATGGCGAATATATTTGTGTGCCGGATCCGGATCAGCAGGGGTATTGGCTAGTTTTTGGGCTGGAAAATTTCAAAAGACTTTTAGCAAATAAGATATTTCCGAAGGAATATCAGCAAAGGTTTGTTGGAACGAAGTCCCAATGGGAAGGGGTTGATATCTTCAAGGGTTCTGAAATGATCGGGATTGAATACGAACCATTGTTTCATTTCGCGGAACCTGATAAGCCGGCCTATAGGGTTATTGCTGCCGATTTTGTCTCTGCCAAAGAGGGGACGGGAGTTGTGCACATCGCTCCTGCCTTTGGAGAAGAAGACATGATTGTTGGGAAAAAGGAGAATCTTCCAGTCTTGATGAATGTGGACGAAGCCGGCAGGTTTGCCCCGGAAGCGAAAGAGTGGGCAGGAATGTTCGTGAAAGACGCAGACCGCTTGATTATTGCAGATCTCCAAAAAAGAGGATTGCTTTTCAAAGAAGAATTCTATGAACATGAATATCCTTTTTGCTGGCGTTGCAGTTCTCCTCTGCTTTATTACGCCAAAAAATCATGGTTCATAAAAATAAGCTCGGTCAAAAAAGATTTACTGGATGCGGCGAGGACAATTAATTGGGTTCCTGCTCATTTGAAAGAGGGGAGGTTCGGCGAATGGTTGAAAGAGGTGAAAGATTGGGCATTCTCTAGAGAGCGCTATTGGGGAACTCCATTGCCGATCTGGAAGTGCGAAAAATGCGGCGCCATCGAAGTTATTGGATCTCTTGCCGAGCTTACTTCTCAAAGATTTTCAAGGAATAATTATTTTCTAGTGCGTCACGGTCATTCTTTAAGGCAATTGGTGGATGTGGCCATGTGTTGGCCGGAAAAAAAGAAGTTTGGTTTGACCAAAAGAGGCAGGCTGGAAGCGCAGGTCGCCGCCATAAAACTTAAAACTCAAAAAATAGATCTAATTTTCTCATCCGATCTTCTGCGCGCCAGACAGACGGCCGAGATTTTATCAAAGACAACGGGAGCGAGCATTATTTTTGAAAAAGAGTTGCGCGAGTATAACGTCGGAATATTTAACGGTAAAGACTCTTCTTTACCCTGGCTTTATCTGAGTAAAAAGAAAGATCCGATGCGGGCCAAATTACCGAAAGGCGAGAGCATGGTTGATCTTGCAAAGCGCATGCATAAATTTATGCTGGCGCTTGAGACAAAATATCAGGGGAAAAATATTGCGATTGTGTCTCACGAGTTACCTCTTACAATGCTGGAATGGACAATGCGCGGTTTTGCGCCAAGCAAAATCATTGCCCTTCGCAAAGAAGGTAAAATAACGCGGATAAAAACAGGAGAACACAGAAAACTTGATTTTCAAAATCCGCCTTTTAACGACCAAATGACGCCGGATTTGCACCGTCCCTATGTGGATAGCGTTAAGTTTGCATGCAAACAATGCGAAGGCGTTATGTCACGCATTGCAGAGGTTGCGGATGTCTGGTTTGATTCGGGGGCGATGCCGTTCGCGCAAGCTCGCTGGCCTTTTGTTTCCGCCCGCGCTAAAGGACGCTCGGTTAAGCAGTTTGGCCCCGAGCGGTTCGGCCGTCCCGAGCTCACCGCCGAGGGGCTCAGGAGAGGCCTTTTGATGGGCAAGCAAAATCAAATAAAACCACCGGAGTTATTTCCCGCAGACTATATCTCGGAGGCGGTAGACCAGACCCGCGGATGGTTTTACACTCTTTTGGCGGTATCCACCCTGCTGGGGTTTGGAGCGCCGTATAAAAATGTGATTTCTCTGGGCCACGTTTTAGACGAGAAAGGAGAAAAGATGTCCAAATCAAAAGGCAACGTTGTTAATCCTTGGCAAATAATAGATCGTTATGGCTCGGATGTTCTGCGCTGGTATTTTTATACGGTTAATCATCCGGGAGATTCAAAATTATTTAATGAGCGAGACATGGATTTGACGCTTAAAAAGTTTATTTTGATCCTTTGGAACTCTTTTGTTTTTTTTGATACATATGCGGATAAAATCAGGGGAGGGATAGCGTCTCGGAGCAGAACCGTGTTGGATCGGTGGATTCTGTCTCGCATCGGGACCCTTCAAGCCCAAGTCGGCAATAGGCTAAACGATTACGACATAACGGGAGCCGCAAGAGCCGCCGAATCATTTATAGTTGAAGACTTATCTCAGTGGTACATACGCAGGTCCCGTAAAAGACTTCAAAATCCCGCAAGCGCGCAAGATTTTAATACCGCCGCCGAAACATTAGCCTATGTTTTACTGGAAACGGTAAAAATTATTGCTCCTTTTGCGCCTTTTGTATCGGAAGCCATCTATTTAAGGCTTAGAACTAAAATCAGCGGAATAAAATTGCGCGTCAGCGTACATTTGGAAAATTGGCCGGCACCCCAGCCAAAGTACCGCAATGCTCGGCTGGAGGAACAAATGCGGCGAGTTCGGCACATTACGGCGTTGGCTTTGGCCGAGCGAGCGAAGGTAGGGATTAAGGTGCGTCAACCATTGGCTGCGCTTAGGGTTAGACGCAAGGACCTTGAAGTCGGCAGTGAATTGCTGGAGCTGATAAAGGACGAGGTTAATGTTAAAAAAATAGTTTTCAGCCAAAAGTTCGCTTTGGATGTGAAGATAACAAAAGAGCTTAGAGAAGAAGGGCAAGTGCGGGAATTTATTCGCCGTATTCAGGATACGCGCAGGCGCTTCGGTTTTAAACCAAATCAATCCATAATTATTTTTTACAGCGCCCCCGCAGATTTAGCCGACATTCTTGACCGGCACAAACGTATTATCTTATCCCAAACCCGTGCTCGTGCTTTGCGGCAAGGCCAGCGAGAGGCGACGAATGACGCGAAAATAGACGGATTGTCTTTGCGCTTTGGCATAAAAAAAATATAGCGGCGGCTTACCATTATATTTTAATCTTTACAATGAAGCCGCCGACATATCGGTTGCTTCCTTTATTATATTTTCAATGTAAGCAATCAATATAACCGGACAGGCTTGCATGTTTACGTACCACAGGACAAAGGGTTTTATTTTGGCTACGACCGACGTCGGAGAATCCAATCAATTATTGACGGTCTTTAGCAGAGATTTTGGCAAGATTGATATTCTTGGAAGGGCCATTAGGAAGACGCCGGCTAAACTTAGATCCGGCGCGCAACTATTTTATCTCGTCAACCTTGAATTTATAGAAGGCAGGACCTATAAAACCCTTACCGATGTCTTGCCCGAGAATAAATTTATAAATGTGCGACATTCTTTAGGAAGGCTTAGCTATGCTTATAAAATGGCTGAGGCCGTTTGCGAGACAACGGCTTCCGAGGAAGAGGACCAGAAGATGTTCTCGTTAATTGACGAAGTTTTTATTGTACTCAATCAAGAGATCCTTACCAGACGCGAGGCGCAATTGCTGCATCTGTATTTTGAGTGGAAGCTTCTGGGTCTTGCCGGATATGACCCCGAACTTTTTTTATGCCTACGGTGCTCCAAAAAAATAAACCCCGGTCGTATATTCTTTGATGCGAAACGCGGGGGTCTCGCGCACGGAGGATGTTTTTCAGCGCCTCCCAAAGAGAGTACAATACAAATAGCGGAGAACGAAATCAAGATTTTGCGCTTGATCCGCGCGGCTCAGTGGTCTCTGGTAAGGAAAATAAGCGTTAACGCGGAAACGCTGCAGCACCTGAATAAAATACGCGCCGTTTATAGCGAACAGAATGCTCGATATATCAGACACAGAGATATAGCGGCTAGCGCGCTCAATATGTCGGGCGTACCGCCCCGCGGCAGGCGATTTATTGAGACCGGATCCGCAGACTCGGTCCACACGTAAGCCGAAAGCTTAACATAAAACAATGCCAAGGTTTTTTATACTTTTAATTATCACAGCGACAATAACAAGCGCTTTGGGTTTTTGGTATTATCAGCGCAATATGTATTCTAAAGAGGCTTTGAAGCTTGAGATTTTAGCTCCGGATAGGCAACAGGCTTTTCAGGATTTTGACTACATCCTCAAATATAAAAACAATGGCAGTACTATGCTTGAAGAGATGAAGTTGTTGTTTGAGTATCCCGATTTTGCGATAGTGCCGGAAGGCGCTGGTAAAAAAATCGCTAAAAAGCTGGAAGATTTATATCCGGGCGAAGAAAGAACGGAGGTCTTCGGCGCCAAGCTGGTGGGAGCCGTAGGCGAAACTCGCGGCGCGAGGGCCTCTATAAGTTATAGCCCCAAAAATCTTAACGCCAAATATGAATCCGTTACCACCCATACGGCTGTTATTTCTTCGGTGCCCCTTACCGTTGAATTGGACCTGCCCTCGCGCACTGAAGCATTAAGGCCTCTTTTATTCTCCGTCAATTATTTTTCCAACAGCGACTATCCTATGTCTGGACTGCGAATTATTATGGGATATCCCCCCGGCTTTACTTTATCAGAAAGCCAACCTAAGGGTCTTGGCGAAAATGAATGGGACATAGGTCTTTTGAATAAGACCGAAGGCGGTAGAATAGAAATCAGAGGATTTCTTGATGGAGAGCCGGGAGAGCAAAAAAACTTTACGGCGAAGCTTGGTATGTGGCTGGATGGCAACTTCATTCATCTCAAAGAAATTGCGCGCGGCTTGACTTTTATAAGGCCATCCCTGTTTATTACGCAGCTTGTTAATGGTGTCCAAACATATGCGGCAAAGCCCGGCGACACTCTACATTATGAGATATTTTTCAAAAATGCCGGCGAAGGAGTTTTTGAAAACCTTTTCCTGGTTATTCAGTTGGACGGATCCATTCTTGATTTAAATAGCGTGCGTTCCCGGAATGGCAAGTTTCAATCCGGCGACAATTCTTTGATCTGGGATTGGCAAACGGCGCCCCAGTTTAAATTTTTAGCTCCGGGGCAGGAAGAAAAAGTGGAGTTTTGGATTGATCTAAGAGACGACTTGCCCTCACTCGCCGGCCAGCGTAAAAACTTATCTGTTCGAAATGTTGTTTCGCTATCCCAGATAAGAGAAGTTTTTGAAACCAAAATAGCCGCCACCCCAAAGATTAATCAGACGGTTTATTACTCTGATGAGGTTTTCGGAAACCAGGGACCCATTCCTCCGGAATCCGGAAAAACCACGACATACACCGTTATTTGGCGAGCGGAGCCATCGTATAACGACCTTGAGGGCGCAAAAGTTAGGTCTATTTTACCGCGGCGGCTAAAATTGACGGGGAAAATTTTCCCGGAAGATGCCCGTCTCACCTTTGATTCCGGAAGCCGCGAGGTTGTGTGGGAAATAGGCGATGTTGGCGCCGTTGGCGCGCAGAGCATAGAGCCGACGGTGGCCTTTCAGATAGCTCTTGAGCCCGAGGAAGCTGATCGAGGCAACACAATGGCGCTTATGGGACAGGCGAATTTATTAGCAAGAGACAAGTGGGCCGAAGTTTCCGTTGAGGCGTCGGCTCCTCCGGCTGATACGCGTTTGCCGGACGATCAGTCTTTGCCAGAGGGCGGCGCGATCATTCAATAGTAAAATTATGACGCAGGATTTAATGCAAAAAATTGTTTCTCTTGCCAAACGGCGAGGTTTTATTTTTCAGAGTTCCGAAATATACGGAGGCGTAGAGGCGTTATGGGATTACGGGCCTTTGGGCGTTTTGATGAAAAACAATATCAAGAAAGAATGGATGAAAAGGTTCTCGCAGGAAAGAGACGACGTGGTTTTGATAGACGGGTCGGTTATAATGCATCCCAAAACATGGGAAGCCTCTGGCCATATTAAAAACTTCAGCGACGCTCTTGTTGAATGCAAAAAATGCCACAAGCGTTTTCGTGGCGATGAAAACGAAAATCCGAAATCCGAAATTCCAAAATGCTCGTCTTGCGACGGAAAAGAATTTACCGAACCGCGCCACTTTAATCTGATGTTTAAAACCTTTTTGGGTCCGGTGGAGGACGAAGCGAATATCGCTTATTTGAGACCCGAAACGGCGCAAACGATGTTTGAAGATTTTAAGCTGGTTCAGGAGTCAATGCGTCAAAAACCGCCCTTCGGCATCGCGCAAATCGGCCGTTGTTTTCGCAACGAAATCACCACTGGAAATTTTATTTTTCGCTCTCGCGAGTTTGACATTGCCGAAATAGAATATTTCGTTAAGCCCGGCGAAGACGAGAAGTATTTTGACTTATGGCTTAATGAATGGGAAAAATTCTTTTTGGACTTGGGTCTAAAAAAAGAAAATTTGCGCCGCTATGAACATCCTAAAAAATCTCTGGCTCACTATTCCAAAAGAACGGTTGATATTGAGTATAAATTTCCGTTCGGCTGGTCGGAGCTGGCGGGCGTCGCAAACAGAACAGATTTTGATTTATCCCAGCACGCTAAATTATCGGGTCAGGACCTGAGTTATTTTAACGAAGAAACGGGAAAGAGGTTTACTCCTTACGTTATTGAGCCGACATTGGGCATAGAGCGTTTAATGCTGGCTCTTTTGGTAGACGGTTACGAAGAAGTAAAAGGAGGCAGGACCAAAACCACCGAATCGGCAAAAGAAACAGAGGCGGTGTTGCGTCTTAATAAGAAGATAGCTCCGATTCGGGTTGCAGTGCTGCCGTTGGTTAAAAATGACGAAAAAATAGTTGTCAAAGCCAAAGCGGTTTATAAAGCGTTGAAGCCTCATTTTATGTGCCAGTATGATGAAGTGGGCTCCATCGGCAGGAGATACCGCAGACAAGATGAGATCGGGACGCCATATTGTATAACTGTTGATTTTGCCACCATCAAAGACGACACCGTTACCGTCCGCGACAGGGACACGATGGGGCAGGAGAGAATAGAGATCGCGGGCCTTGTGGATTTATTGACAAGATCTTAGGCAGGCGCTAGTCTACATCTAGCACTTACTACTATCAGCATAAATATAAATAAGGAGGTTTTGTCGTGGCAAAGTACATTGCAAAACTACGTTCTAGGTCTCAGGCAGAAAGAACGATACTTATCCGACACCGCGAGGGCTATGGTGGCCACTTTGAAAAAGAGCTAGGCTATGCTGTTTCAGCGTATAGATTTGAAGCAGAACGATACAGCTGCGTTAAAGGCGACCCAACATGAAGCCGCCGAAAGAGATATGGTTTTGGTTGCTCTGATGAAAAACGTTTATCCCGAATGAGCAACAGTGGGCCGACCTTATTTTTAAGCGCCAGATTCTGGCGCTTTTGTGTTTCGGTTAATTTTCAGCTATAATTTATAAATATGTTCAAGAAAACTATTCTTAAAAACGGCTTGCGGATTATTACCGTTCCGCAAAAAAGCACGCAGGCGGCTACGGTTTTGGTTTTGGTAGGCACGGGTTCAAAATATGAGCAAAAAGAAGTAAATGGCATCTCGCATTTCTTGGAGCACATGTTCTTTAAGGGAACCAAAAAGAGACCGGATAAAGTTGAGATAGCCGAAACTCTGGATAGAGTCGGCGGCGCTTACAACGCTTTTACCGGTCAGGAATACACCGGTTATTGGGCCAAGGTTAAGGCGGAACATTTCGACGTGGCCTTTGATTGGGCGGCGGATATATTTTTAAACAGCCTTTTGCCGGACTTGGAGATCCAGAAAGAAAGAGGCGTGATAGCGGAAGAAATCAACATGTATTATGACAACCCCGCCTCTTACGTGCAGGAACTTTGGCAGGAAGTGCTTTACGGCAATCAGCCCATGGGTTGGCCTATTGCGGGAACTCGCGAGAGCATCGGCAACGTGACGCGGCGTAGGTTAGTGGAATATATGCAAAATCAATACGTCGCCTCAAACACCATTGTGTGTCTGGCGGGAAACTTTAAGCAAGGCTGGGCAATAAGAAAAGCAAAAGAATATTTTTCGGACGCCCAAGTCGGCAGATTTAAAACAAAATCTTTCGTTGTTGAAAAACAAACCCAACCAGAACTTATTTTGCGTACCCGCAATATAGATCAGGCTCATATCTGCCTTGGCGCGAGAGGATATAATATTGCGCACCCGGCCAGGTATGCCCTTGAGCTTTTGGCGGTTATTTTGGGCGGCATGATGAGTTCAAGATTATTCATTGAAGTGCGCGAGAAGTTGGGGATTGCTTATTACATTAAAACCAGCGCGGAG
>CAYJUL010000001.1:0-4678 GCA_964373345.1 uncultured Candidatus Saccharibacteria bacterium | reverse complement strand
GCGGAGCTGGACCCGGACACGGGTTACTTGGTTTCACAGGCCGGCATAGAACGCCAAAGCGTTGAGCGGGCCATAAAAGTTATTCTTAAAGAATATGTAAAAATATCTTCCCGTGCCATTTCGCCTCGGGAGCTTAAAAAGGCCAAAGATTACGTGATTGGCACAAGCGCCTTGGCGCTGGAATCGTCGGACGCCAAAGCCTCTTTTTACGGCATGCAGGATTTATTGGAACATAAAATTTTGACTCCGGAAGAGATTTACGGGAAAATAAAAAAAGTCAGCGCCGAAGACATACGTAAGGTAGCCAGAGATATTTTTCGTCCGGCCAAGCTTAATCTTGCCGTTTTGGGTCCCTTTGAAAACGCGAGAGAATTCAAAAAAATATTAAACGTATAAAATTATGGAGGTTGCGGAAGAAAAAATCTTAGACATTTCATGGCGTACCGTGGTTAAGGTTTCCGCCGCGGTATTTGCCCTATATGCTTTATATCTTATACGGGAACTTTTGGTTTGGTTTGCGTTTGCCATCGTCATCTCAATTCTTTTTAATCCGGCAATTGATTTTTTGCACAGAAGAAAGGTGCCCCGAGTTTTGGCGGCTACATTTGTGTATGTGGCCGTTTTGGGAGCTTTGGTGCTTCTGCTTTATTCAATAGCCCTTATATTTATCGGTGAAATTCAGGAATTTTCCCAATCCTTTCCTAAATATTTTGATCAGTTGGCCCCCTTGCTTAGCGGCGCCGGAGTTCAGGCTTTCGCCAACACCGAAGCCTTTCTCGCAACCGTAAGAATGGCGGTTCAGCAGATAGGCGCAAACATATTTAATACCTTATTTGTGATTTTCGGCGGACTTTTTTCCACATTTTTCATAATTAGCATAGCCTTTTTTCTGTCACTTGAAGAAAAATCCGTGGATCGCGGCCTTAGCTTTTTGTTTCCAAGGCATTACGAAAGCACAATGCTGTCGCTTTGGGCGAGAGCCCAGAAAAGAGTTACCGGCTGGTTTTTTACGCGAATAGTGGGATCAGTGTTTGTGGGCGTTCTGTCCTATGCGACCTTTTTGATTTTCAATGTAAACTATCCGGTAACTCTGGCCCTAATCTCCGCTCTTTTTAATTTTGTGCCGATGGTGGGACCCATAGCCACGGGTTTTTTGATTTTGATTATCGTCGGATTAGACTCTCCGATTACCGCCCTTGCGGTTCTGGCGGCCTTCACCCTTATTCAGCAGATTGAAAGCAATATTTTAACTCCCGCCATTACCAAAAAATTTGTGGGCATTTCTCCTGCGCTTGTTTTGCTGGCTTTGGCCGTCGGCGGCAAATTATGGGGATTGCTTGGGGCAATACTTGTTGTGCCAATGGTAGGAATGTTGGCCGAATTTCTGCACGATTTTTTGCAAAAACAACGTAGCGAGGAACACTAATTTCATATCTTGATGGCCACCCTTTTTATGGTTGCGACCCCGATAGGCAATCTTCAAGATATAAGCCCGAGAGCTATTGCGACGCTGAAAGAAGCGGATTTTATTTTATGCGAGGATACCCGCGTTACAATAAAACTCTTAAGGGCCTATCACATCACAACGCCTTTTTTAAGTTATCACCAGCACTCGGGGCCCAGAACGAGAGAACGCATTATTCAGCTTTTGCGTGAAGGCAAAAATATTGCGCTTGTTTCGGATGCCGGAACTCCGGGCATTCGAGACCCCGGCGGCGAGCTGGTTGACCAAGCCTTAAGGTCATTGGGAGATTATCTCAAAATTATACCGGTGCCGGGGCCCAGCGCGTTATTAGCCGCGGCCAGCGTTTCGGGTTTTCCAATGGATAAATTTTTGTTTTTGGGATTTCCGCCTCATACAAAGAAGAGGAAAAAGTTTTTTACGGAGATGATTCAGTCAAAATACCCGGTGATTTTTTATGAGTCTCCGTATCGTATCTTAAAAACGCTAAGCGAGCTTAAAGCTATGCGTCCGGACATTAAAATTGTTTTGTGCCGCGAAATGACAAAGAAATTTGAGTCGTCTTACAGAGGCCTTCTTGCTGATGTCATAGAGATGGTAAAAAAAGATCCCCAAAAAGGGGAATACACTGCCGTTATTTTTCCCCAGCGTTTTTAGAGGGCCGCTAGGGAGGCAACGACTATAAAAACTTGGGTTAACACCCTTAATTTTAATCTTTTGCCAAATTTGCTTTTTCCGTTGAACCAGTGCATTTTTTCCGCATGAAACCAATAATGCAGTTTTAAAACCGGATTTCCAGGCTTTAGTATGAAGAAAAAACTTAAAATATCGGGACTTACCGCGGCAAATCCCGCGGCCAATGATATAAGTTTGTTTTGGGCTAAAAACAATACCAAGAGTGTCCCCGTGAGAAGGTCAAGGCCCAATATGGCAAGCTCTATCATGGATCCAAACCACCTTTTATTTTTCAGGCCCGCTAAATTATAATCCCAGTGAGGCACCGCATCCAGCGCATAATGACTCAAAAGGGCTAAACCAAGAGCCGTCGGCCACGATCCTATATTGGCGCCTATCGCCGCTCCAAATAAAAAATGAGGAGTTAAAATCATAATTTTTCATTATAACATTAAAGTTGCCTCCGGTGAATAAGTATTACATTACCACAGCCCTACCGTATGTAAATGCTCCTCCGCATCTCGGGTTTGCGTTGGAGATTATTCAGGCAGATGTTTTGGCTCGTTATCATCGTTTGCTGGGCGAGACCACCCTTTTTCTTACGGGCACGGACGAGCATGGAGCCAAAAATGCTCAAGCCGCGCAAAAACAAAATAAATCACCGGAAGAATTCACTAATGAAATATCCTCAAAATTCAAGGCGCTGACCCGGACGCTTAATATTTCAAACGATGATTTTATTCGCACTACGGATAAAAAACGGCATTGGCCAACGGCCAAGATGGTATGGCAGAGCCTTGAAAAGCGCGGCGATCTCTACAAAAAGAAGTACGAGGGCCTTTATTGCGTCGGCCACGAGGCCTTTATTACGCGGAAAGACCTTGCGGAAGGCAAATGCTCTCTGCACTTATTGCGTCCCGAAAAAATTGACGAAGAGAATTATTTTTTCCGACTGTCACAATATGCAAAAAAGATAGAACAGGCCATCAGCACGAATAAAATCAAAATTTTTCCTGAAAGCCGGAAAAAAGAAATGCTGGCTTTTATCAAAGAAGGCCTGGAAGACGTAAGCTTTTCAAGGCCCAGTTCGGATTTAAAATGGGGCATTCCGGTACCGAATGACGAGAATCATACGATGTATGTGTGGTGCGACGCCCTGACCAACTATATTTCGGCCTTGGACTTTGCGAGAGGCTCCGCCAAGTTTAAACGATTTTGGCCGGCAGACGTTCACTGCATAGGCAAAGATATTTTAAGATTTCATGCCATCATTTGGCCCGGAATGCTTATGGCCCTTGGCCTCGCTTTGCCTAAAACAATATTCGTGCACGGGTTAATTACGGTTGGCGGACAAAAGATGTCCAAAACCATAGGCAACGTGATTGACCCGTTTGAACTGGTAGCCAAGTACGGAGTTGACCCGGTGCGTTATTATCTTTTGCGCGAGATTCCGTCCACGGAAGACGGAGATTATACGCGTCAAAAATTTGAACAACGTTATAATGCTGATTTGGCAAGGGGTCTGGGTAACCTGGTTGCCAGGGTAATTACTTTGGGCGTTAAGTTTGAAATCAAAAACTCCCGCCTTCGCCAAGGCTATGGCGGGCAGACAAAATTTAAAATTATAATCAATACTACGGGGAGCAAGCAGCAAAATTCAAAAATTATTGATAGCGCTTGGGAAAAATATAGAAAATCATTAGATGAATTCAAATTTAACGATGTTTTGTCAGCAATCTGGAGTTTAATCGGCTGGTGCGATAAATATATTGAGAAAGAAAGGCCGTGGGAGGGTAAAAATCAACAAGTTATTCATGATTTATTGTTTTCCCTGGCAAACATCGCAAGCATGTTGGGACCCTTTATGCCCGAGACCTCGAAAAAGATATTTGGTCAATTGGGCATTGGCGCGGCGGACAAACGATGGAGATTTAGGCCGCGCAAAGCCGAGTCATTGTTCCCAAGATTAAAATAAATTCTTCTTTTTCAGAACCCCAAGATGTTCATAGACACCCACGCGCATTTGGGAGCGCCCGAGTTTAAAGATGATGCGGATAGGGTCATTACGCGTTCTTTTGATCAAAACGTGTGGATGATAAGTCCCGGATATAATTATTTGACTAGCCAGCGAGCCGTAGGCGTCGCGCAAAACTATAGACAGGGAATTTATGCCGCCGTTGGATTGCATCCAACCTATGTTGTAGGCCGCTTGGTTAAAATCAAAGACAGATCCTACGAGGCGGCAGGGGATCCGGCGGAGGAAGAATTTAATTACGAAAACTATAAAGAGCTGGCTCGTCATCCCAAGGTTGTGGCCGTGGGAGAATGCGGACTTGATTACTATTGGAAGCCCAAAACAAAAACGCGCCTCGCGGAGTTTAAAGAAAGGCAAAAGTTAGCCCTTTTGGGACATCTTAAATTGGCACGAGAGCTGGGTTTGCCGCTGATAATGCATTGCCGTATGGCCCACGACGATTTACTGGAGATAATGGCGGAGCATAAGGCGGAACAATTGAAGGTAACGGCGCATAGTATAACGGG